>CAZBWS010000006.1:25405-69238 GCA_964495705.1 uncultured Gammaproteobacteria bacterium | reverse complement strand
GCTGGCCCATTAAAGTATCTGCGGTGGATAAAGGTATGGTAGAACAACGCGCCCAGGACCATCTTGCGGCAGAGTTGCCTAACTACTTATTTGGTTTGTTGACGTCAGCTAAGTAGTTGTCTATATGCCAGCACTTAAAAGTGCTGGCGAAAATTAATGCTGTACTCTTTATAGCGAATATCAGCGTTATCGTTATAAGAAAAATCTAAACGTAATGCGGTATTTTTGCTCAGCGCAATACTTTGTTTGAATGCCATTTCGCTGCGCTCATAGCCATTTGCGAAATTGCTATAGTTGTAGTCTAGTTGAGTATTGCCGAAGTCGGAGTAATGCACAGCGCCAATATTCACTACTGCTGCAAAGCCTATATTAGATGTAAACCTGAGATTGACTTCAATGCGGCCCAAGCCCATTGCGTAGGTTAGTAGCTTGCCGAACGCATAGCTAACACCTGCCCCCCCTGTTACCTGCAGACTTTAGAAGCACTATTTGGCGACAATGCCGAAGTCGAGCTTGACCCGGTTTTTTAAATCGTTATTCTAGGCTTATGAATTTTAATCTTATTAACATGAAACGAGTGGCGCTGTGGTGTGAACCAAGGCGGCTTTGTGCGTGATTTGATTTAAGTTTAAAACGAACTCACTAAAAGGCCGCTGATGATTCAGCGGTTTTTTTATGGGCGAATGAAAAGCAGGCAACCCCTGCGAAATGCTAAAAGTAATGCAGCCACAAGCTGCGAGGAGTACACAATGCCACAGAGCATGAAAACGGCCTTGGCCTATGTAGGAGTATTGTTAATCTGGGGTACAACTCCGTTGGCGATACAGTGGAGTTCGCAAGGCGTGGGGTTTTTGCTAAGCGTGTCTGCGCGTATGAGTATTGCTGCGGTATTGGCTGTGGTGGCTGTGCTTATATGGGAAAGAAAATTGCCCGTCAGCCTCTCCGCATTGGGCTCCTATACAGCGGGTAGTGTGGGAGTGTTTGGTGCCATGTTGTGCGTCTACTGGGCGGCGCAGTATATTTCGTCGGGTTTGGTGTCGATATTGTTTGGCATAGCGCCGGTTTTTACGGGTGTGCAGGCTTATTACTTGCTAGGGGAAGGCTTTGGGCTGCGCAAGGCCTTAGGGTTGATAGTGTCATTGCTTGGTTTATTCATTGTCTTTGCGGATAGCTTGGGAGGCGGCGTTTTTAATGCCTATGCCGTCGTTGCTTTGCTGGGTTCAGCTTTGTTGTTTTCCTTGTGTAGTGTGCTGGTTAAAAAACTATCAGTACCCGTGACGCCAATGCAGCAAACGGCGGGAACATTACTCGTGTCGGCGGTGGCTTATATAGGTTTATGTTTAACTATCCAGGTTCAACTGCCATCGAGCATAAGCTGGAAGGCTGGTGTTAGTTTACTGTACTTGGCGGGGGTCTGTTCTGTGCTAGGTTTTTTCTTGTACTTCTATGTATTAGAGGTAACTAGTGCTGGCTCCGTCGCGCTAATTACACTGATCTCTCCCGTCATCGCCTTGAGTTTGGGTGCGCTATTAAATGGTGAAGTGTTTGGCCTAACACTGCTAGCTGGTGCAGCTTGCATAGCACTAGGGCTAACGACCTATCAATGGCCTAGTATCGAAGCTTTGCTTAGCAAACGCGCTTAACGATTACCTGATTGGTCTCTTGAACCTCTGTTATCCTTGCCTCGTCGCTGCCCCCCTCGGCGGCTAGGCTTGCTGCCCTCTGTGCGAGGCTTGCGCTCGCGCTTTACCGGCGGTTGTGGTTGCACAATCATTTCATTGGTAATGCTGACGTTGGGAATACTATTGCCGGTGTACTGCTCGATGTCCATTAAGTTGAAGGCGGTATCCTCACAGGCAAAGCTGATGGCGGTGCCCTCGGCTCCAGCGCGAGCCGTGCGACCAATGCGGTGGGTATAGTCTTCCCCAGACTGGGGGAGGTCATAGTTAAATACATGGGTCACCCCCGTGACGTGTAAGCCACGAGAGGCAACATCTGTCGCGACCAGCGCTTGCAGTTCACCGGCTTGAAAGCGCTCCATCATGCGCGACCGCTTATTTTGCGGAACATCTCCAGACAACAGTGCGGTTTCAATGCCGTTGCCCTTTAGGTAGCCCCAGACAATATCCGCATTGCGTTTAGTATTCACAAAAATAATACTGCGCTCGGGTTTCAGGCTTTGAAAAAGGCCGATCAATAAGGGGATTTTCTCGTCATTCGCTGGGTGATAAAGTTGCTGATCGATACGCTCACCTGTAACCGTCTCTGCTTCTATCTTAATCAACTCGGGGTTGTTCATATGCTCATAAGCCAGTTCTTGCACACGGTGTGACAAGGTGGCGGAGAACAGCATACTTAAACGTTTTGTGGGCTCTGGGCAGCGGCGAATGATATAGCGCACATCTGATATGAAGCCTAGGTCAAACATGCGATCAGCTTCATCTAAAACCACCACTTGGCATTGCTTTAGGTTAAACACATGTTGTTTAAAATAATCAATTAACCGTCCTGGAGTGCCAATCAGAATATCTACACCTTCTTGCAACATGGTGCGTTGCTGTTCGTAGTTGGCACCGCCATAGACTAAACCTATCTTAAAGCCTAACTGGCTACTGAGCTGCATAGCGTCCTTGTGTATTTGCATGGCAAGCTCCCGCGTGGGCGCCAACATGATGGCGCGGGGCTGGTTTGGCTTACGTTCGGCGGTGGCAGGGTGGGTTAACAAATACTGAAATGTGGCGACTAAAAATGCAGCTGATTTGCCCGTCCCTGTCTGCGCTTGGCCAGCAATATCTTTACCCTGCAGGGTGGCTGGTAACGATTGGGCTTGAATCGGGGTGCAGAACTCAAAGCCGGCCGCTTTAATACTTGCGTGGAGTTCATCGGCTAGGCTTAAGCTGTCATAGCGAGTGTCGGATAAATGGGTTTCATTAGCTGTATTTGTCATGCCAGATAGCATAAAGGATAGCTGGCCAAATAACTAATATGCCCCATAATAACGGCCATTATTAAGAGCCTTTGTAGTGTTTATCATCGCGATAGGCAGAAATAATTTACCTTCTCTTGAAATAATCGGTAAAATCCCCATTCTTATGTCGCTGGTAAATACTTTTACCGCACTTTTTAACTAAGAGGAACTGTCACCGTGAGTGATTCCATCGTTTATTTGACCGACGCCAGCTTCGAAGCCGAAGTTCTACAATCTGACCTGCCTACACTTGTTGATTACTGGGCGGAATGGTGTGGTCCTTGTAAGATGATTGCGCCTATCCTAGATGAAATTTCTGAGGAATATAAAGGCCGCGTTAAAGTAACTAAGCTAAATATCGACGAGAATGCGGATACGCCACCTAAGTACGGTATTCGCGGTATTCCTACCTTAATGCTATTCAAAGACGGTAACGTTGAAGCAACTAAGGTTGGCGCATTGTCTAAATCGCAATTGATTGCCTTTTTAGACGCGAATATCTAAGATATTTAATGGCCTGCCTTTCTGGCAGGTCATTAAAAACAGTTTACCTGTGCAAATGACCATGCTATGGTCACAAACACTAGCTCGTCCGAGCTATATTCATACCTAAATATATTGCGAAACTAAACACACGCATTCCCTATTTTCGGACTTAGCGCCGTTCAAAATACTCATACAGATATTATGCATCTAACAGAACTCAAGAAAAAACCAATCCCCGAGCTAATTAAGATTGCTCAAGACATGAAAGTTGAAAATGTAGGTCGCACGCGTAAGCAAGACCTGATCTTTTCGATATTAAAAAAGCACGCAAAAAGCGGTGAAGATATTTTCGGTGATGGCGTGCTTGAGATTCTCCCCGATGGTTTTGGCTTTTTGCGCTCTGCAGATTCATCGTACCTGGCTGGCCCAGACGATATTTACGTCTCTCCTAGCCAGATTCGCCGCTTTAACTTACGTACAGGCGATACTATTGCGGGTAAAATTCGTCCACCGAAAGACGGTGAACGTTATTTTGCGCTATTAAAAGTAGATCAAATCAACTATGACACGCCAGAAAAAGCCAAGCAAAAAATCCTCTTTGAAAACTTGACGGCTCTGCATGCGGATGACCGTATACGCTTAGAGCGCGGCAACGGTAGTTCGGAAGATACGACAGCTCGTACGATTGATATCGTAGCGCCATTTGGTAAAGGTCAGCGTGGATTATTAGTTGCACCACCCAAGGCCGGTAAAACCGTGATGCTGCAAAACATTGCGCAAAGTATCATGATGAATAATCCGGATGTATATCTGATTGTTTTGCTGATCGATGAGCGCCCTGAAGAAGTGACTGAGATGGAGCGTATGGTGCGCGGTGAAGTCATCAGTTCTACTTTTGATGAACCCGCAAGTCGCCATGTACAAGTGGCTGAAATGGTAATTGAAAAGGCTAAGCGTCTGGTTGAGCACAAGAAAGATGTGGTTATCTTGCTCGATTCTATTACGCGTTTAGCGCGTGCCTACAATACCGTGGCACCTTCTTCAGGTAAGGTATTAACAGGTGGTGTTGACGCTCACGCCTTACACCGACCAAAGCGTTTCTTTGGTGCGGCACGTAATATCGAAGAAGGCGGCAGCTTAACGATTATTGCTACTGCTCTTGTGGATACGGGTTCGAAAATGGATGGCGTGATCTACGAAGAGTTTAAAGGTACTGGTAATATGGAGATTCACTTGGATCGTAAAATTGCCGAAAAGAGAACCTTCCCGGCTATCAATATCAATATGTCGGGTACTCGTCGTGAAGAGCTATTGATGGACGCAGAAGAGCGCCAGAAGGTCTGGATTTTGCGCAAGTTCTTACACGCAATGGAAGACTATGATGCGATTGAATTCTTATTAGGTAAGCTACAGGCGACGACTAATAACAATGAGTTCTTCGATACCATGCGCAAGTAAGGTATTTCGCTTAGGCGATAAAAAAAGGCCAGAGCTTTGCTCTGGCCTTTTTTGTTACTGCAGTCTAGGCGGGTCATTCAACAACTTATTAAACGCCACAGGATCAAAGGCCCCTTCAACTGCAGGTGTCCAAACCGTTACACCATTTTTTATTTTGTCTCGGTAGCCTAAATATAAGCGCTGCATCAATGTATGTGTATAGCTGGGTAGGTCATCTATTATTTGCTCCCCATTAAACTCCATCTGGAACATACCCATAAAATTATTGGCAGATTCTGCACTGATTCCGGCTTGACCTAAAAAGTCGCCTAGGCTAATAGAGCCTTGATAACTGCCGCCCATATCAACCAATTTGGCGATGTTTTCTATACTCAGTGCAAGTTGAAAAATATCGAAGAGCTCTTGGATTCTCTCGGGAGATATTTTTTGCTCGGTTAGTATTTGTCTAAATTTTTTCCCCTGCTTCACCCCGTCAATAACTGCTAGAAAAATGCCGTCTAGGTCGTAGGGCTGCATCTCTTTAAAAAATTTGTCAGCAACTTTGAAGCCCTTGGCTAGCTCCTTCAGGGCAACCTTTTCACCGCGCAGAGCAAAGCCAACGCGTGGCATTTGTCCCGATTTTTCGTCTTCATATATTACTTTAGGATTCAGGCCATCTAGATCTAAAAATTCCTCAGGTATGGCACTGGTAGTGAGTACCTTCCAGCCTTTTTGTTGCTCACTGGTTTTATGCTTAAACCATAGCCATTGTCCGGGTAGAAAAGTCTCGCGCATGGCATTTTCATAACTATTGTATTTGCCGTCAACAAGTCCAGCACCTATATGTGTACGAGAGGTGCGTTCTAGTTGTATTTCTGTATTATCAAAATTTTGATAGTCCACTTGAAAAATCACCTCAGGCTCTAATAAATAGCGCGCTGCACGGCGCAGGTTTTTGATAAGGCTTTTCATGCGCGGTTTATTGATTTCTATACCTGGTGCATTGATTGCGTAGTCATAGGCGTTGAATTGGGTATACATGGTAAACACAGGAATCCCTAAAAAGGTGGATTGCGCCTTGAGGATAATAGGGACACGTACAGGGCCATGCAAGGCGGCAACGGGTTTCATTTTAAGGTTGCGTTTACTGTTGAAAGTGAAGCGCATAAACTTAAAAACAACAGAGGTTTTGAGCTCGAATAAAGAGTCTTTTAATAAATTTTCCTCTGTTTTGGGAGTGTTTCCTAAGCGGTACTCTTGGGCGAGGGCTAAGTTTTTAGGGGCAAATTTAAAAAAATAATTCGTGCCAGTGATTTCTCCTTTGTTTTTTTCGTAAGCTACATAGCGCTTTGAGCTACGCTGTTTATTACCATGTACAAGATAGGCATAACGTATCCCTCCGTCGGCCTGCTTGAAGCGCAGCTCTTTGCTGATTATGCCTTCAGTTAATGGTAAGCTTTTGCCCTTAGTCCACGGTGTTGTACTGGTGTCGCGATACATTAAGACAAGTAGATCGTTACCATCCAGTTTTCCCGCTTCACCCACCAAGTCTTCTTTTGCGGCGCCGCCTAAGTACACCATGCCCAGTTCATCATACTCTTCAAATTGAAATGGTATCGCCTGCAATTGATTGCCGCGCATACTCATCACAGATAATTCACCCAAGGGGAGCCCCTTTGCTTCGAAGAGCTGTTGAGCCTTCATCGTAGCAGGGTGGTAATAATGATAATCAGTAGGCTGTAGCTCACCGGCAGAGGCAAGTGCTTGAGTACTAAAGAAAATTAAGGATAAAAAGAGGGTTAGGTACATAAATAATCAGGTCTATAGTTGCTGAGTTAAAGAGCTTGCATGCGCTGCCAAGTAGCGCGGCGTGTCTCGGTCCATTGCTCGCTATGTAAAGCTTCTTCATTAGAGTGTTTTTTCGCAAGCTTTAAAAACTCATCTGGCAAGTGTTCGCCAATATCGACAGCCTTTGCAGGGTGGTGTTGACATACGTAGGCCATGATAGGCTCAATGTCCTTTTTTTTCATTTGCGTCATAATTTCTGCTGACAATTCATTATCAACTTGGTGCCCAGTTACTTCTCCTACATATTCAATAGGCATGCCTTTGGTTAGAGATACTACATCTTTGATTTTCATCTTTTGGGTAAGGCGCGCAGAAAAAATAGGGTCTACATATTTCTTTGCCATCATTTGCAAAAATACATTAGGGATGTACTTCATGGACTGTGTTATAGAGCTCATGAGTTTATCTAAGCCTTGTAGATGGCGCTCTATAACTGCTTCGGTAAAGTCATTGATTTCACACAACTGCTCTTTGTCCAGCGACTGAAAAAAATGCGGTAGATCTTGTTCGCTGGCTGCTTTTATGGATAGGTTGTCTAGATAATCTTGTTTTGTATTCATTTGTTTCACTTTTGCAGGTAGGTTAGTACTACTATAAGGCATTTAATCATGTGGCTAGGTTCTCTTCCAGTATTGAGAAAGGCTGATTTTTGCCGCTTTAGCTATCGTATTATCGCTCAACTTAATAGAATGGACTGGTTATGAACCTAGACTCACCATTATACGCATCTTGGCCCGATGCCTGTTGTTGGCGCCCAATATTGCCCTCTACCCTTCCAGTATTATTACTAGAAGAAACTGAGCTAGCTTGGGAGCAGTTGTTGGATGTGACTGACTCGACGCTACACGGCGTGTTACATGACCTTAAACCCGCTTTGATGTGTAGTCCGTGGGCTTTAGATTTATTGCGCCTGCGGCCAGCACTGTTTACTTGCATACTGCAATCTCCTCGTTTAAACGAAACGGTGAACTATGCGGATAGCTTGCAGGAGTTGTCGTTAAGCGCTACGGAAGCTGAGTTTATGCAAGGTGTCCGCCAGCTCCGCCAGCGTGAGATGTTGCGTATAAGTCTGCGTGATTTAATGGCTTGGTCTAGTGTTGAGCAGACTTTGCAGGAGTTGTCTGCACTAGCACAGCAATGCATCATACATGCCTTAGCTTATGCTAAGCAGGCAATGCAACATAGCTTTGGGTTGCCCTTTAACCCGCAGGGGGAGGAGCAGGAGCTCATTGTCTTGGGGATGGGCAAGCTGGGCGGGGGAGAGCTGAATTTTTCTTCTGATATCGATTTGATTTTTATCTATCCAGAATCTGGCGTGACTAATGGTCGCAAACCCTTAGACAATCAAAGCTACTTTATCCGCTTGGGTCAATTGCTTATTAAGCTGTTGGATGAGCTTACGGCAGATGGCTTTGTATTTCGAGTGGATATGCGCTTACGCCCCTTTGGAGATTCGGGGGCTTTGGCAGTTAACTTTGCTGCTTTAGAAAATTACTATCAAACCCAAGGACGGGAGTGGGAGCGCTACGCCATGATTAAGGCCCGAGCAGTCACTGGTGGTCAAGCGAGTTGTGAAGCCTTTAAGGCGTTGTTGAAGCCCTTTGTATTTAGACGCTACTTGGACTTTTCAGCCATTCAATCCTTACGTGAATTAAAACGCATGATTGCGGATCAAGTAAAACGTAAGAGCATGCAGGGCAACGTTAAGTTGGGGCGTGGAGGCATTCGCGAAGTCGAGTTTATTGGCCAGGCATTTCAGCTGATTTATGGTGGAAAAAATGCAGCTTTGCAGCAGCGTAGTATTGTGCATGTATTGCAACAGCTAGGGTCAGATGGCCTTTTAGAGCCAATTGTTGTGGAATCATTGCTAGAGGCGTATACATTTTTACGTTTGACTGAAAACCGCTTACAAATGGTGGCCGATGCACAAACCCATGATTTGCCCGAGTCCAGATTGGAGCAAACACGCCTAGCCTTTGCTATGGGTTTTGCGGATTGGGATGGTTTTATCAATAAGCTCGGCCAGTATCGCGATATTGTGGCGCAGCAGTTTGCCGATGTATTTGCTGCAGAGCAACGGACTGAGTCTGAAGGCCAGTGGCAATCATTGTGGCGTATTGTGGGTGAGCAGGATATTGATAAAGAGCAGTTTGAACGATGGCTGAACGTATTAATAGAGCAAGGCCTTGATGATGCGGAGGATGTGTGGCGTCGATTGAGAACTTTAAAGCAGTCTTCTCTATATCAAAAATCAACGACTGAAGCACGCCAGCGTGTAGATAGCTTTATTCCCGTATTGCTGTGTGGCGTACTCTGCTTGCAAGACAATAAGGTGGCGGCATTTATACGAGCTTTAGCGTTTGTAAGAGCCGTTGTAAGGCGCTCCGTTTATCTGGTGTTGTTGCAGGAGAACCCTAGAACCTTAAGTCGGCTGTTGATGTTCTTTTCCCAAAGTGGCTGGATGGCAGAAAATTTGACCCAACAACCTGCATTGTTAGATCAACTTATCGATACGCGATTGCTTTACTCATTGCCAGAGCGTCCAGAGCTTGATGCCGTGTTGCTTGATCAATTAGATTCTGTCGCAGCTGATGATTTTGAAGGGAGGCTCGATGTGATGCGCCGCTTTAAACGCTCTTACACAATAAGCATTGCGGCGATGGATGTCACACAACAGTTGCCCTTGATGCGTGTTAGCGACCATTTGACTCAGTGTGCAGAAGTGCTTGTGCAACAAGCTTACCGTATAGCTTGGCTAGAACTGGCTCAGCGCCACGGCTCTCCCTATTGCCAGCATAATGGTGCTGTACACGGCCCAAGCATGGCTGTTATTGCCTACGGAAAGCTAGGCGGTATAGAGCTAGGCTATTCTTCAGACCTGGATGTGGTTTTTCTACATGATAGCCAAGGTGAGCGTGAATACACCAGCGGGCGACTGGATAGTAAAGGGGTAATTGATAACACCTTGTTTTTTGCCCGCCTAGCTCAAAAATTCAGTTTAGTGATGAACGCACAGACGCGCAGCGGCCAACTGTATGAAATAGATACTCGCCTTCGTCCAGATGGAAACTCGGGAGAGTGGGTTAAAAGTATGAGAGGCTTTGCGGCGTATCAGCGGGATAAAGCGTGGACTTGGGAGCATCAGGCTTTGGTACGTGCTAGATTCGTGTGTGGCAGTGCCCTTTTGCAGAAGCAGTTTGAGGCAGTGCGTGAAGAGATATTGTGTAGACCCCGAGACCGAGAAGACCTGCGTAAAGAAGTGGTTAAAATGCGTGAGAAAATGCGCGAAAATTTAGGTGCAACAGGGGGCTGTTTTAGCTTGAAGCAGGATGCAGGGGGGCTGACAGATATTGAGTTTATAGTGCAGTATGCGGTGTTGGGGTGGGCCAATCAGTACCCAGAGCTGACTAAATGGACCGACAATATTCGTATATTGGAACTAATAGCCAATTTAGATGTATTTCCGGCGCAAGATTCTTTGACTTTAATAGAGAGTTATCGTGCTATTCGCGCTAAAATACATCGCCTTGCGCTAGATAAGCGAAAATCGATAGTGCAAGACCCCGGTGAACTAGCCCCTGTTGTAGAGGCGGTAGCTAAAATTTGGCGGCGATTTATGTTGCTGGAACATAATTAGTAGATAGTTAGTAGAGTTTTTGGAGATAGTATGACGGCGATGTCTGACCGCGATGGTCTGATCTGGATGGATGGTGAAATGGTTCCTTGGCGTGAAGCCAAAATTCACGTGCTTACTCACACCTTGCACTACGGCATGGGCGTCTTTGAAGGTGTGCGCGCCTACAAAACGCCTGAAGGCCCTGCTATTTTTCGCTTAGAAGATCATACTAAGCGCTTATTTAACTCAGCGAAAATCATGAATATGGACATTCCCTTTAGCCAGGATGCGGTCAATGAAGCGCAAAAGGCCTGTGTACGTGAAAATAATTTAGAAAGCGCTTACCTTCGCCCCATGGCGTTTTATGGTTCTGAAGGCATGGGCTTGCGCGCTGACAACTTACAAACTCACCTGATGGTTGCAGCCTGGGAATGGGGTGCCTACCTTGGTGATGATGGTATCAACAAGGGTATCCGCATAAAGACGTCTAGTTTTACTCGCCACCACGTAAATGTATCCATGTGTAAGGCGAAGGCTAACGGACACTATATTAACTCTATGTTGGCACTACAAGAAGCCTTGCACGACGGGTATGACGAAGCGATGTTACTCGATGTGGATGGCTTTGTTGCTGAAGGTAGCGGTGAAAACCTGTTTATTGTGCGTGAGGGGCAAATATTTACGCCAGACTTAACGTCTGCTTTGGATGGCATTACACGCAATACCCTATTTGTGTTGGCCAAAGAGCTGGGCTATGAAATTAAAGAAAAGCGTATCACTCGCGATGAGGTCTATGTTTCTGACGAGGCTTTCTTTACTGGTACGGCTGCAGAAGTGACGCCTATTCGTGAAGTGGATAATCGTATTATTGGTGACGGCACACGCGGACCTGTTACAAGTAAGTTACAGAAGGCTTATTTTGATTTGGTTGAAGGTAGGTCTGTCAGATCTGAAAATTGGTTGGCGCTAATAAAATAAAGTTATGTCTAAAATTGCGTATAGTTCAATTAGTTTGGGGGTGATGGCATTTCCTTCTGCCATTTTAACGTTTAATAAACTCAAAGATGTGTCAATAGGTTTGATCCTCCTTGGGGCGCTCTCATTGATATGGGTTAGCCGCAAGCAGTGGAGGGAGATAAGCCCTGAAGTTAAGGGGGTGGTATGGTCGTTTTGTTTATTTGCAGCGTGGTCTATTTTTTCTGTATTGGCAATAGGCGATTACTCAGGAGAAGGCAAAGTTCGGGTAGATAAGCATATTGCATTCATATATGTATTGTTTATTCTTCCTGCATTCTCCTATATTAAAGGCATTAGTAATACGGTATTAATTCTTGGCTTTTCTTTTGGTTGCATAGTTGTTTTTTCTTATGCACTGTATCAGTATCATATCCCTGGTGATTTTGGGCGCAGGGCATACGGAGATACTCACCCGAATAGATATGGTGGTATATCCATGGCAATGGCTGCCATTATGCTTTCATATGCGGCTTTTTATAAAGCCAAGATAGCTCTAAGAGCTTTGATGCTGACGGTTGCGCTCCTCGGGGTAGCGGCCAGCTTTTATTCAGGTACTCGAGGGGCATGGATAGCTTTACCTCCTATTACTCTTTTAATTGCAGGGCTTTATATAAAAAAGAAACAGCGCTGGAAAGAAGCTATAATTGGCTTGACTGCTATAATAATGGTGGTTACAGGGGGTGGGTATTTATTTGGCGCGGATAAGCAAGTTGAGCGTACTTATAGATCAGTTGTTATGTACTTCGATGGGCAGACGTCAACGTCATTAGGCATACGCTTTGAGATGTTTCGCTCAGCAATTCATCTGGCTAAACAGAACCTTATTGTGGGTGTGGGTGTCGGGCGTTATAAGGCTGAGCTTGTCGAGTTAATTGACGATGATGGTGTTAACATAAATCCAGTGGTTAAGAATTTTGATAACCCCCATAATGAATACCTTCTAACATTAGCTGAAGGAGGCGTGGTTGGCTTTGTTTTATTTCTAGCCGTGCTACTTGTTCCTGCTTATGCTTTCTATAAACAATTCATTACTACTCGTTCTGCAACATCTGTTGCTGGCATGTCTATTATTATTTGTTACTCAATTGTTGGCTTGTCCATTGGTTTATTTTTACATAGCGCTTTCATCCACTTTTATCTAGTAGCGATATTAAGTTTACTTATGTCCAAAGAGACCCTTGTAGGCCTTCGTGAAGCAGGCGTAGACTAATGGCTGGTTACGATACAACGATAGAAAAAAAAAGGAGAGAGGCTTTAAAGGTTCTTTTTGATACGGTCAGGTTATTGGACGAACATAATGTTACTTATCACCTAGAAGGTGGTACCTTACTAGGGCTGATCCGGGAAGGTGATTTACTACCCTGGGATCATGATCTGGATATATCAATAATGTCCCCTGATGCTTCGTTGGTAGAGAGGATTCTACCGAGGCTGTGGTCCAAGGGGCATAAAATTTCAGCACGTTCTTTTTTGAAAAATTCATATGTCTTTCAAAAAGGGCAGAGAAGGATATTCAAAGTTAAATTGTGGTCCTCTTATTTAAGGTCTGCTACCTCCTTTAAAGGCCATAAGCCCATTGTCTTAGATATATTTGTGAAGTATAGCGATGAAAAACACATATATTGGGCGGCGAATAAAAAAGTCATGAAAGCCCCGAAGTCACATTACAACGCCTATGATGTAGTGACATTTTTAGGCTACCCCTTTAAGGTTCCCTCAGACCCCGAGGCGTATTTGACATTAAAGTATGGTGACTGGAAAACACCAGTGAAAGAATGGTGTTGTGCCAAGGACGAGGGGTCGGTAGTTGGAGACATCTAATAAAAACCCTGAATTATCAGGGAAAAAAGGAATTAAACAAGTAGTTCTTACCTACGGCACCTTTGATCTTTTTCATGTTGGACATGTTCGGCTTCTAAAAAGGTTGAAAGCCTTAGGCGACTATTTGATTGTGGGCGTCTCTACGGATGAATTTAATGCCAAAAAAGGCAAACGTTGCTTGATTCCACATGCACAGCGCGCAGAAATTGTCGCTTCGTCAAAGTTTGTTGATCAAGTTATCCCGGAGCATGACTGGGGGCAAAAAAAGGCGGATATAATTAAGTATGAAGTGGACGTCTTTTCTATGGGCGATGATTGGGAGGGGCAGTTTGATGAGCTTAAAGAGCTCTGTTCTGTTCAATACCTTCCACGTACAACTGACATATCCACTACTGAAATCAAGCAATTGCTGACAGAGTTTGATAGCAAAAAAATTGAAAAAATCAAAAGCGCCTTAGATCTGCTACAAGAAATATCGAAAGACTTTAGTTGATCTTGCGCTGGGCCTTTTTTAACTCTCTATACACTTTAAAGTCTCGAAAATAGTTCTTTGGCTTTTTCTCTAAATGAGAAATACCGCTGTTGATCATTTCAATGGCAGCGTCGGCTACTCTCTTACTCGACTGCCCATCTTGAAACGGGTGTATTTGTTTAAAGTGTTGCTGTATAAGCTCAAGGTGTTCTGGTGATGCTCCAAGCGCTCTCTCTATGCTCTTTTTCAAATCACTAGATTCTTCAAAGTTTATTAACCACTGGTCTGGCGCCCTGTTTCTAAAGCTAACAGCGGGTTTTGTTTGGAATGCAAATTCAGAAATGATTGATGAAGTGTCTGAAAGTAGCACGTCTGCGGCCTGAAGAAGAGGGATTATTTCGCTGGTCTCTACTATTTTTAATGTGTCACTTTCTAAAGATTGGTAGAGCTGAAACTCCTCTTTTGACACCTTGGGGTGGAACTTAACTAACCACAACCAGTTTTCATTCTGGCTGAGAGACTTTATTTCTTCATGTAATGCGTATGTGCTTGTGAGGCTTGGAGAAAAAGTCGGTGCATACAGTATGACTTTTCGATCGCTGTCTTTATATCTTTCAGTATGGGGGTGAAGCGTGAATAAAGGGTCTAGCTTTGGCCAGCCTGTTTCGACAACATCAAATGTCACATTTTTCTGCCTCTGAGCATTGAGCTCGGCAGTCGAGCTGGAACACTCGCTACAATAAAGGTCAAAATAGCCTCTTACCTTCAAGGTGTTTTTCTTGCCTGAGTTAAAGCCATGAAAAACTTGTACTTTAATGCCAGGGAAAAAAGATGGAATATTATTGCCAGGGGCAATTAATGCATCCGCATCGAAATCTTTTGCTGCCTCAATTGTATTGATAGAGTGTTCCAAGCTATGGGTGAATTGCTCGGCTTCACTGCCTTGGCGTACAAACCACACAACTTCACAGCCTCGTTTTTTTAATTCAGCTTCTATCGGGCGAAGGATAGGATAGGAATAAGAGAGTGTGACATAGAATAAAAAACGATAATTAGACTGGCTCATGAGAAGCTCGTATTTAGTATATTACAGATTCGCTTAGCAGCGTTGCCGTCCATGTTTCCCATGATCTCTTCGGCATATTTCATGCGTATACCTTCTAATAGCGCAGGGTTATCAATGTGTGCTTCAACAGCGCTTTTCAATTTCAAGTAGCTGTCTACACTTTCAGCGACTTCTCTGTAATGTAATGTCGAGGGGTCCATACGCTTATTGAGTCGATATTTAAAAACCCCTCGATAGCTCCACCTTAAGTGGGGGAAATTACAAATGACGACGGGTTTATTTAAAGAAGTAAATTCAAAAATGGCAGAAGAGGTGTCACTTACCATTATGTCTGCAGTGGCCATAAATGGTACGAGTGAGAATTCATGGTCTTCGGCTAGATAAACATTGCTTGCCTCAGACCATTTCATTAATTGCTTAAGCTGGCCTGTATATTTCTTTTTATGCAAGGTGAAGTCATGCGCCTTGATCAGTATATTGTACTCTTTAAATTCCTCAGGAAAGCCCTCAGACATGTTTTCAATAGAGCTAGGGTAGAACGTTGGAGCGTATAGAATCGTTTTCTTGTCAGGGTCGAGTCCTAGATCGTTTAGATTTAAGCATAGGGAATCCGCCGTGTCTGCGTGCCTTAGGGAGTCAAGCTTGGCAAAGCCAACCTCATACAGCTTCACCTTAGGAAAGCGCTCTGAGAATATTTTCATACGCCCTGGTCCAGATACAAAGCGGACATCATACTCAGACAGGCCTGACGAGAGAGAGGAGGCCTTGGCCCCCGTGCCAGAGCCATGATAAATAAGCGCTGAACGAGTTGATGCGGATATACCCCCTATCTGCTTGAAGTCATTGCCAAAAATGATCCAGTCAGGAGATTTTTTGTTGTATATATTTGCTGCCTCTTCTTCATTCTGGGCCCAGTAAGTGTCCAAGCCTAAGGATGCCGCTATTTTTCTTTTTAAGTCACTATCGTTATTGTCATGGTAGAGCATTAATGCGCACCGCCCGCCAGTTGACTGCAACTGCTGAATTACCGGCGTGTACTGTGGCAGATAGTAAGTGTGTGGAACATCAAAAATTACAAAAAGAGACATAAGTGGCTAGCTTTTTTCTAGGCTGAAGTGAAGATTATAATAGTTGGCGCTCACTGTCGACGTGCTGGTGTCAGAGGGCATGCACCTTATAGCAAATGTTAAGCGGATTACTTAGTTTCCGCTACTAGCTTTCTTAAGGCTTCTTGCTGCTCTGGCCCCGAAACAAACTGTTGAGCTTTCTTGAAGCCTTGTGTGGAGATAAATGATAGTAGCATCGGCGTACAAAAGTCAGGCAGGTAGCGATTGCAAAGGTTTCTAATCATCTCCTCTCTATGGGTGTTTTTGAACCATGTTTGCGGATATCTGGCCATTAGTAAGACTAAAGCTATGTTTTGCTTTGAGAAGTTTGAAACCAGGTTAAAAGGGTGGAAAAAAAATACCTTCCTAATATCGTCAACATCTATCAAATGAAGCTGGTTGTCTATCATCCGACAATTGGTCAGATTTAGGTCTTTGTGATAGATTTTCTGGTCGATTAGTTGTTTGTACAGTGCTAGAAGTCGTCCTGCAATCTCAGTCTGGGCGCTATTTGGCGTATCTTCTATGAAACGATGTAAGAAGTCCTCCCCTGCCAACTCTTCTGTAATGAATACACTGCGCCTATATTCAGCGCCTATTTTATTTGTGAAGGCAGCAACAGGCTGGGCGAGCTTAAAGCCTTTACTTTTTAAAGTGACTGACATGTCAAAAGCTCGGCTTGCTCTTGAGCCCCTAGGTATTTCCTGTAAAAATTTCAATACGCTGTGATTGGTATACATTTTGAAGTAGTAAACAGTATTGTTTAACTCTGCTTTGTAGACATGCCTTGAGCGCTTCTTAGTGGCTTTCTTTTTTATTAGCAATGAGTGTTCACAGGGCGAAGTGCAGCTCAGAAGAGACTCTGCAAGCTGTAATACTTCATCACTAATCGTGTTTTTGCTTTGTATTACATATGACGTCATGTGAATTAACTTTTTACGTAGGGTTAGCTTCTGTAGAGATGCCAAATGTAAGAATTAACAGAGCAATTAACTTTTGATGGTATCATCACTTACACTATTTTATCATGTATATGCTAACAAATGGCACAGAATATCCTGATCAATTCTTCGTCATATATCATGAGTTTACTTATAAGGTTTTAATACATGAAGCTACGTATCCCTGACTTTAGCTCTGCATCAGTTTTGGTGTTTGGTGATTTAATGCTGGATCGCTATTGGCATGGTGACATTTCCCGTATATCTCCAGAGGCTCCTGTTCCAGTTGTTAATGTTAATAATATAGAAAATAGGCTTGGCGGCGCTGGTAATGTTGGTTTAAGCGTTGCCCGTCTGGGAAGCAAAGTGCAGTTGCTAAGTGTCGTCGGTGAAGATGAACCAGCAGATAGTTTAAGGGTATTGCTCGATGATGAAAATATCCAGCACTCTCTGTTGCCAGTCGATGGTAACCATACCATCACTAAGCTTAGGGTTATTAGCCAGAATCAGCAGCTTATTAGGCTGGATTTTGAGGACGGTTTTATTAATGCGGGACAGCAGCAAGCATTTGACCAATACAAATCGTTACTTGAGTCCTGTGATACGGTTGTTCTCTCGGATTATAGTAAAGGTACTTTGCGTGACCATCAGAGTCTAATTCGAGCAGCAAGAGACTCAGGCAAGGCTGTGTTGATTGACCCCAAGGGGAGTGATTATAGTATTTATAAAGGAGCAACACTGCTTACGCCTAACCAAGCAGAGTTTGAAGCCGTGGTTGGGCCTTGTATAAGCGAAGAAGAATTTATGGCTAAAGGCGCCGGCTTATGTGATAGCTTGGACTTAGATGCCTTGCTTGTTACACGCAGCGAGAAAGGTATGGTGCTTTTTCAACGCAATCATGAGGTTTACGTACAGCCCACAAAAGCAAGGGAAGTTTTTGACGTGACAGGTGCAGGGGACACTGTTATAGCAACGTTAGCTGCCTCTTTAGCGACAGGAGTAGATTTAAAAGAGGCTGTCCAATTATCCAATTTAGCCGCAGGTGTGGTTGTGGGTAAATTGGGTACATCGACAGTAAATACCACCGAATTACAACAAGCCATGTTAGAACATGCCCCCCTAGATCGTGGTGTGGTCAGTGCTACAGCGTTGAGCGATTTACTTGTTCAGGCAAAAATGTCAGGGGAGAAAATTGTATTTACTAATGGCTGTTTTGATATTCTACATGCTGGGCATGTAGCTTACCTTGCAGAGGCTGCAGAGCTGGGTGACCGGTTAATAGTGGCGCTTAATTCTGATGAATCGGTGAAGCGTTTAAAAGGGGAAGAACGCCCGATAAATACCATCGATCGCCGTATGTCTGTCGTTGCAGGGTTAAAAAATGTTGATTGGGTTGTGCCCTTTTCAGAGGATACGCCTCAACGCTTGATAGAAGCGTGTGTACCTGATGTATTGGTCAAAGGTGGAGACTATAAGCCCGAAGACATTGTTGGTAGTGATGTGGTTATTGCCAACGGTGGTGAGGTTAAGGTACTTGAGTTTATAGATGGCTGCTCAACGAGTTCGATTATCCGGTCTATTAAAGAATGAATAGACAACTTCTTCGTCACTGGTTATTTTGGATCACCCTTGCCACGGGTGTTGTTGCAAGCGTAATTAGCTTGTTCTACTTTAAAGGTACTGGCTTTCCCCGTGAAGGCCTTGCACAGCTGTTTATAGTATTGGCTTTATTTGGGCATTTTACATTTATAGCTTTTTTAGCCCTATTACCCGTCTTGTTGTTGAGTCAGTTGATACCTAGTAGAGCATTTTTTTTATGCTTATCCACGATAGCTGTTAGCGCGTTTTTATGTGTACTAATTATTGATATAAAGGTGTTTGAGTTATATCGATTTCATTTAAATAGCATGGTTTGGGGGCTGTTTGCAGGGGGAGGGGTTGGCGATGTTTTTGAGTTTTCCGGTAAAGACTTTCTCTTAGCGGGTTTGTTGGTGATTCTCGTCTTTATAGTCTCTGGGCTATGTGTTTGGCTCGCTAAACAGCTGACACGATTGAAGCAGGGTTCAGGTAAGTGGGCATGGACGCTGACTTTTGTGATGATGTTATCTGGGCAAACATTATATGCATGGGCCGATGTTAAGTCCTACAGCCCTGTTGTTAAGCTATTACCTATGATTCCCTGGGCTCAGCCATTGACAGTGAAAGGGTTTTTAAGCAAACGTGGCTGGGTGCCAGAATCCTCTTCACTGAAAGTCAAAGCATCAGCAAAGGGTTTACTTAATTACCCTAAAAATAATTTTAGTTGTCCTACACCGTCACACAAGCAGAAAAACGTATTATTTATTATTGTCGATTCCCTGCGTTTTGATGTTGCTAATGATCAATCAGTGATGCCGAATACATATCACTTAGTTAATCAAGGCTCGCAATTTTTAAATCATTACAGCACGGGTAACGCCACACGTTTTGGTATATTTGGTTTGTTTTACGGAGTGTTTGGCAGTTATTGGCATGTTATGTTGAGCGAAAATAAGCCGCCTCTATTGATTGATACTTTAAATGATCAAGGCTATGAATTTGGTGTTTATGCCAGTGGTCGCCTAACTAACCCTGAGTTTGATAAAACAGTTTTTGCATCTATACGTGAAAAAATAACCTTGAGAACAAAAGGCAATAATAAGGTTGAACGAGATAGGGAGGTGGCACGTCGCTTTGATACCTTCATGCAAGAGCGAGATCCGGACAAGCCTTTTTTCGGTCTATTGAAATTTGATGCAGCGCACGGTTATGCAATTCCTCCAGATGCTGAGTTGAAATTTACCCCTAGTTTGAAAAATGTGTCTTATCTACGCTTGAGTGGTTCGACAGATCGAGAGCCTTTTCTAAATCGCTATAAAAATTCAGCCTACTTTATAGATAGCTTGATTGCCAAAGCGTTAGCCACATTGGATGAATCTGGGGAGCGAGATAACACTATTATTGTATTTACGAGTGATCACGGCCAAGAATTCAATGATACTAAGAGCAATGCTTGGGGGCACAATAGTAATTTTTCTGAGTGGCAAGCTAAGGTGCCTATGGCTATTATATATCCCGATAAAGCTGCCTCTACTTATACTCATTTAAGTAGCCATGTCGATGTAGCTCCTACTTTATTAAGAGATTTAGTGGGCTGTGAAGGTGATTATAGTTTATACAGCCAGGGCTGGCCTTTAGATCATCGCAAAGATCATAAGCTATTGATGCTAAGTAGTTGGTCCAAGTTTGCTCTATATGATGGCAATAAAACCGAGGTGTTATACGGTAGTGGCATTAAACAAGTGCACGATGCTAACTATCAAATTTTAGCTGAAGAGCAGCCGAGCCATAAAAACTTACTACGAGCCATAAAGCTCAATTCAGAGTTCTTGAAATAAAGCTTCAGCAAAGGCCTTAAAAACTCTTGTGTGAGATCTTCCAAGCCTTATGTATTTTTTGGTTGCGTTCAAAATCCATATCTAAAGTCTGCTTGGTAATATCTTCCACCTTATATCTCACCTCAACCACGTCATCCATTTTAAAGCGACGAAAATTATTCGAGAAATATAGAGTGCCATCGGCGCTGAGGCGGCGCATGGCGAGCTCGATGATATGCGCGTGGTCACGTTGTATATCGAACACATCGTCAGTGCGTTTAGAGTTGGAGAAAGTTGGCGGGTCGATGAAGATGAGGTCAAACTCTTCACGGTTTTCTTGCAGCCATTCTTGCACGTCAGAGCGCACCAACTGGTGTTTATTGCTAAAGCCGTTGATACTGAGGTTTTTTTGTCCCCATTCTAAATAAGTGTTGGATAGGTCTACGCTGGTAGAGCTGCGCGCGCCACCCACGGCGGCGTGTACCGTTGCTGTGGCGGTGTAGCAGTACAGGTTTAAGAAGCGCTTGCCTGTGGCTTCTTGCTGTATGCGCAAGCGCATGGGGCGATGATCTAGGAAGAGGCCAGTATCTAAATAGTCGGTTAGGTTGACCAGCAGTTTAGCGCCACCTTCCATCACCGCAGTAAATTGCTTCTCTTCACCGTGTTTTTCATACTGTTTGCGACCGCTTTGTTTCTCACGGCGCTTGAGAACGATTTGTTCACGGGGAATATCCAGTGCTTTGGGAATAGCGGCGATTACGTCTAGCAGGCGTATCTCGGCCTTAGCAGGGTCAATGGTCTTCGGCGGCGCGTACTCCTGTACGTGTACCATGTCATCGTAGCGATCGATAGCGACGGCGTATTCTGGCATATCCGCATCGTACAGGCGGTAGCAGCTAATATCATTTTTACGTGCCCACTTACCTAGTTTTTTAAGATTTTTCTTTAAGCGGTTAGCAAACATTTGTGCGCCTTCAGACAGCATAAGTTCTGCTTCGCCAGTATTTGGTTCTGCGCCTGACTCCCCAGCTTCTGCATTGGCTTGCGCGGCCTTCTCCGCTTTGAGCATCAAACGCTCAGAGGCGCTTTTTTCAATCACAAATTGCGCGTTGACGATATTCAGCAATACTAGCTTACACGGCAGGGCGCCGTTCATAAAAGCGTATTGCTTGTGGCTGCGCAGGCCCATGCGCTTACACAGATCGGCATTGCCAGTGAAGATGCCGGCTTGCCAGCCTAGGCAGGCTTCGCGTAGACGTGCACCGAGATGTTGATACAGATATAGCAAGCTAGCCGCATCACCTAGGCGCTCACCATAGGGAGGGTTGACTACGACTAAGCCTGTTTGACCTTTGTTAGGGCGAGGGTGGAAGGTTTGTAGTTCGCCCTGATAAATGTTGACCCAGTCGCTTAGGCCTGCGCGCTCTAAGTTATTGCGCGCGGGTTGAATAAGGCGTGGGTCGGCTTCATAACCGCGTATCCACAGAGGCTCTTGAGTCAGACCAATTTTTGCGCGTTGTTCTGCCTCAACAATCAGTTTCTCCCAGCGGCGAGGCACATGCCCCAGCCAGCCTTCAAAGCCCCAGTGTTGGCGTTTAAGATTAGGAGCAATATCTGCCGCCATCATCGCTCCTTCGATTAGCAAGGTGCCTACGCCACACATGGGGTCTGTTAGGGCTTTGCCTTCCTTCATTAGCTTGGGCCAGCCGGAGCGGATTAAGATGGCTGCGGCCAAATTTTCCTTCATGGGCGCAGCGCCTTGTTGCTTGCGGTAGCCGCGCATGTGCAGGCTTTCGCCCGATAAATCTAGGGACAGCGTGGCCGATGTACGCTCCACATACATATGTATGCGCAGGTCGGGGTTTTCCTTGGCGACCGAGGGGCGGCGATTTTGCGTGTCACGGAAGTAGTCGACAATCGCATCTTTGATTTTCAAGGCGCCAAAGTGGGTGTTGTTAATGCCGCAGCCATTGCCGTTGAAGACGATTGAAAATGTGCTGTTGGCGGTCATATGCTCAGACCAATCTATATCGCGTACGGTTTGGTACAGCTCTTCCGTTTCTTTAGCTTCAAACTCTTCTAACACTAGTAACACACGGTTGGCTAGACGGCTCCATAGGCAAATCTTATAGGCAGTCTCGATCGTCGCGGTGCCACTGACTCCAGCGGTTAAGGCCTTGGCATTTTCCATGCCCAGCTCTGTGGCTTCGTCGGCTAGTAAAAGCTCGATACCACGGGGGCAAGTGAGGTGAAGATTAAATATTTCGGACATGGTGCGGGCCAATTGAGCAGGAAGGCGGCTATTTTAACAGTAAGTCCTGCTTTGCGCTGGGAAATCAGATCATTAGGCAGTGGTCTGATAGGCGGTCACTCAGGCTTTTGTAGCAAATAAGGGGTTTGCCGTCTTCATCTGAGTGGTAGTAAGGCGGGGACTGGTCTAGTGGGGAGCTGTTTTCAGGGGCGGATAAATCTATATCAGCGGTGTTTGCCCAGCGTACCCGTATTAGCTTTAGTTTGTTGTTGAGGTTAAAGAGGCGGTCTGTGTATTCCCGGAAATCTATATGGCCTATACCCAGTAGAACTCTTCCTGCTATATTTTTTATATGTAGACCGGGGTTTTCAGCTAGAGCTAAATTTCTTTTACTTAAATACTGATTAGGTGCAGATTGAGACAAGTTGGACACTTCTTCATAAAAGTTTTGTAGAAGATTAGCCGTAGCGTTAGGGAGGTAAATGAACTTTAGCATCCACTGAGTGAAGTCATTGTTATATTTATCTAAAGCCATACTGCCTATGTTGGTATTTATACTGAAAGCTAGTTCACCTTGCATCGCTTTTATCATGCTAAGTTCGGCTGGAGTAAGTTTATTGGTTACTAAAGGAGTGACTAAGCTAGGGGGAATTACATTATTTGTGAACAGTAAGGATAGGGAGTCAATTGCGCGTGATAAAGCCCTGTTTATTACCATTTTATGGATTAATGTATCGGCTAATGCTAATTGCTTTCGTAAGTTAATGATGTCTTCTTGAAGGAGCGTTAATGCTAGCTGGGGGGAATGGTTGGTTTGGGCTATAGCTTCAAGTAAGGCTAAACGGCTTCCTATCATTATGTATTGGTACTCAGGTAGTCTGCCGAGTATGTGGATAGTATTGAGAGTTCTGTAGTTAGGTGCAGCCATCATTGTTTTATAGCGGCGCAATACATCCGAGTATATTTCTACAGTTTTTCGAGCGTTATCAGGGGTGTTGATGTACTTTACTAGGCAAAGTCGACTGTCCTCGCCAGTACAAATAAGAGTGTTGTTAGGGTTAAGGGCTGGATTGGTATCCTTATAGTCGCTTAAATGAAAATCATGATTTTCAAATTCACCATCTTTATATGCCCTCTCACTCTGTTTTATCCTCTCAAGCCCCACGCCGTAAACTGAGTCATGGGGGCTAGCTACTTGCCCCATCAAATAAATATAAGCATTGTCAGTGTTAAAGTCTTGTTTGCTAAACTCAAGTTTTTCTAACCACTGTACGGCAGCAGGGCTTAGCTCTTCGTCGCTGCGAAGGTATACGCCAAGTGCAATTAACCCAGTAATAATGATTAAGAGCAATAGTTTGGCTTTGCTCATGTATTGTCAGCTCTCAATAGCCTATCTAACTGCGCAATAACATCCTCAACCTGAATCCGCAACATCGCTGTGTCGCTGCGTACACGCTGGCCCCATTTAGCCTGCGCTACAGATAATCCGCATTCTTCCTGCAAAGCCTGAGGGTATTCGTTCACAGTATTCTCTATGCTCAAGTAGGGGCCTGTTCGATGGGGGTTGGAAGTGGCGTAAAGACCAATAACGGGAGTGCCGACGGTGGTGGCCATATGTGCAGGCCCTGTGTCAGGGGAGATCATGACGTTGGCTCTATCGAGTACGGCGAGCATTTCCTTGAGCTTGGTTTTACCGACTAAGTTAATAAGCGGCTGGGGGCAGGCGGCTTGAATATTTGTGGCCATATTGATTTCCAACTCAGCAGGGCCGCCAGTGAGCACAACCTGCATGCCGTGCTTTTCAATTGCATAACTGGCAACGGCAGCATAGTTCTCTGCGTTCCAGTTGCGCCAGTTGCGCGAGCGGTTGCTAGAGCAGGCATTGATGGCCAGTACGGGCTTATCCACATGAAAAATTGTACCTACAAACTCCTTGGTAGCTTCTGGAATAGGAATGTTCCATTCTAAGGTGCGTTCGGCAATACCTATGGCCTTGGTGAATTCAAAGAATCCATCCAGCACATGTTGACGTTCTACCGCGGCAATGCGCGCATTGGTGAACAGCCACTGCTTGTCTTTGGCACGAGCCTTATCGTAGCCAAGCTTAATCGGGGCTTTGATAAATAGGCTGGCAATGCTGGCGCGCAGGGCGATCTGCATATTGAGTAGAATGTCGAAGCTGCGCCCCTTTAGGTCTTTACGCAGTTGGCCATAGGCTTGGCGCCCCTGGCTTTTGTCAAAAACAATAAACTCTACGCCGTCTAGGTCATGTAGCAACATATGTTCAAGCTTGCCGATGATCCAGGTGATTTTTACCTCTGGCCACTGTGCTTGCAGTGTACGCACTACGGGCACCATGTGGGTACAGTCTCCTATAGCGGAAAAGCGCAGTATGCATATAGACTGGGGGGGCTGAGCTAGTGGTAGTTTCACGATTGCTTTATATCTAAGTGTTATACTACAGATAAGTATAACCCTTGTGAGCGGAAACCGGTGCTTGAAATTCAAGAAAAAGAACTAAAAGTTGGCAACCAACATATTCTCTACGACGGGAATATGCAGGACGTAAAGCTGACCTCTTGGCCCTATTTGTTTGAATCCTATTTTTTAGAGCAACATCAATTGATCAAAAAGACGGCTCAGGGGCGGGGCACGACGTATTTCTTCGACTGGGAGTCGCACAAGCTGGTTTTGCGCCACTATTTGCGTGGTGGTTTGGTTGGAAAAATCAACCCCGAATTTTATCTCAATAGTAAGCTGGAAAACACCCGGCCTTACAAGGAGTGGGCGCTGTTGTGCGAGCTGCAAAACCTAGGCTTGCCGGCCCCCAAGCCTGCAGGTATGCGGATAGTCTCTGGTGGCTTGTTTTACTCGGCTGACTTATTAATGCACCAGCTAGAGGCTGTCACTCCGCTGTATGATCTATTGCTTAAGGGTGAGATCAATTATTGGCAAAACATAGGCCAAGTGGTTCGCCAATTTCATAATGCAGGCGTTTATCACGACGATTTGAATTGCCATAATATTTTATTGCGTGGCGATGAGGTTTTTCTAATCGACTTTGATAAGTGCGTGATCAAGTCCGATAACGCTGAATCGGCCATATGGAAAAAGAAAAATTTAGATCGCCTGTTACGTTCTTTAAATAAAGAGCAAGGCATTGCACAAACCGCTGGAAAGGGTTTTCACTTCTCTGGCTCTGAGTGGGATGAGTTGTTGCAAGCCTATAACGGTTAAATTTATTGCTCGGGTCTATCTATCGTGAAAGAGCTCGCCTGGCAGAGTGGCTTCCAGGGCTTATTCGCATATTCCAATTGTGCAACGGTGCAAGGTGATAGTGTTTGGTGCTCGCCGCTGAGCTGGCTGACCACGCTAGATATCTCAGGGTTGTGCCCCACGATTAATACACAGCGGTATTGTTCATCGATGCCCTCAATAATATTTTTCCATGTTTGTGGGGAGCTCGCGTAGAGGTTGTCTTGTATGCGGATATGCTCTGGAGCATAGCCTAATTCACGGGCGAGTAGTTGTGCGGTGGTTAATGCACGTATGGCCGAGCTGCTAATAACCAAGTCAACTTTAGCCCCTTGTTGATTGAGCCTCTCAGCAAGGCGCTTGCCCATATTAGGCGTGTCGTACAGACCGTACTTATTCAGCGTGCGCTCATGGTCGCTTTGTCCCTGTACCCAGTCACTCTTTGCGTGGCGTGCGATAATTAATTGTTTCATTTTTTATACGCCATATTTTGGCGCCTTTAACTCTGTATTTTGAATGTATAGGGTAATTATGGCGCTTCTATCCGCTCATTGTCATCTTCGCTTAAGCGATTTAATAGCGGCGCTGATCAAATCATACGATTAAGCATTTGATTGATGGGTTTATTCTAATTTTCACTCATAAACTATTCCAGTGAAAAATCATTAGGAGTTTTCGGTGAATATTAAATTGATACTAAGCGCTGTAATGGTGTGCCTAGTAAGCCTGGTTCTATCTGCTTGTAAAATTGATGCTGATTGGGAGCGTAGCGTTAGCGCGAAAGAAAATGATGAGCAGCGTGTAGAGTGGCTTAAAGATATGCAAGCGCTTGCTAATGGAAATGTATTAGTCGCAGTAGAGACAATAGTCGTTGGCGCGAATCGCAGTGTAGATGTTTTGCTTTTAGAGCTAGATACACAGGGCGATACCGTGTGGAGTAATGTGTTTGATTTGGGTGAGAATGAAAATATTGCCCAGTTATTAATTGCAGGTGAAAAGGCATATTTATTAGTTAATACACCCAATGGAAAAACACGTTTACTAGCTATTAATAAACAGGGACAACAGCGTTGGGTCTATAGCTATCAAGATGGCTCAGCGCGCAGCATGCAGATCATTGCGGATAAAATTTATGTCACTGGTAAGCGTACACAAGTACTCAATACCCAAGGTGTTTTATTGGTTGATATTCATCAGAGCGAACAAACTTGGTCTATTGAGGTTGGGTTATTAGGTGATTTTTATGTCGCCGGTGCAAAGGGTATTAATGCCTATGATGTAGACGGTAATCAACTTTGGTATTTAGCTAATGCAGAGAAGGGTTTAAATCAGCAGTTGGACCTTAGCTGGCAAGCGGGCGCATTGTATTTAGCGATAAGTGAAATGCAAGGCGGCAAGGCTTGGCTGAAAAAAATCAATATATTCCAAGGAATAGTAGAGTGGCAACGTGTAATTGGTTTGCCTTCTACTAG
Source organism: uncultured Gammaproteobacteria bacterium (assembly GCA_964495705.1). Lineage (GTDB taxonomy): Bacteria > Pseudomonadota > Gammaproteobacteria > HTCC5015 > HTCC5015 > CAZBWS01. The sequence goes on along the minus strand of CAZBWS010000006.1, from coordinate 42,087 downwards.
TAATAATTTATTAACAGGGCCTGTATTGCTTAAAGCCCCTGAAACAGCGCATATCGTTTTAGTACAGTCTTATGGGAAAGGCCGACAGCTAACTCAATTTGATAGTAGAGGACGTATCCAATGGCAGGCTGAGCAGGATAGTAGTTTTGTACGGGATGTCGCTATTAATGATAATGGCGAACTACTTGTCACGGGCAATGCAACGACCGAACAGTTTGATCTGCAAGGTGATCGACTTGTCTGGGCAAAACTATCGGGAGCTGCTCAAAGCACGACTGGAGAGGTAGAAGTGTCCGGGGACAGTATTTATGTGGGCACCAGTGTTTATCGCGGCGGAAAAATACAAGCAGTGGTAGCGCACTATACTGATCAATGATCAGTTCATCGCTTCTTGAGTAATACCCCAGATTCAATGTGGTGTGTATAGGGAAACTGGTCAAATAGAGCAAAGCGCTCAATGCTGTGTGTGTGTTTAAGCGCCTGCATATTGTCTCGCAGGGTATCGGGGTTGCAGGAGATGTATAGGATATTGTCAAACTGGGCGATCAGTTTTAGCGTATCCGCATCGATGCCAGCACGGGGAGGGTCAACAAATACAGTGCTGATATTGTAACTACTTATATCAATTTCACTACGTTGTAAGCGCCTAAATTCACGCACACAAGTATAGGCTTCGGTGAATTCTTCGCTGGATAGGCGAATCACCTGAATATTGTCGATATTGTTTTTTTCAATATTCCACTGCGCAGCGTACACCGAGGTTTTAGAAATCTCTGTGGCCAGTACACGTTTAAATTGACTAGCGAGTGGCAGGGTGAAATTACCGTTGCCGCAATACAGTTCCAGCATATCCTTTGAGCCATCCAAGCCCTTAGCGGCTTCCACCGCCCAATTTACCATCTTGGCGCAAACATGGGCGTTGGGTTGGGTGAATCCCCCTTCAATTTGCTTGTAGTGGTAATCACGTTCTTGGATACTCAAGGTTTCGGTGACATAGTCCTGAGTCAGCACCAACTTCTGCTTACGGCTGCGGCCAATGATATGAATGCCAAATTTCTGCTCCAGCTTACGCGCCGCCGCCTCCCATTCCTCATCCAGTGTCTTGTGATAGATCAGTGTGACCAACATGTCATTGCTGAGAGTCGATAAAAACTCAATCGTGAAGATACGGTTTTTGGTGATTTCTTGAGTTTTAATGGCATCTAACAAGGGATGCATCAATTCATTAATCGCTTTAGCTGCAATGGGCAGATTTTGTATGCGTATTAATGTCTTAAAGCTGGCTTTCTGCCCAGGTTCAAACATGGCATAGCAGCAATCACCTTCATCGTGCCATATACGAAACTCTGCACGCATACGAAAGTGTTCACGGGGAGAGTCATAAACTTTCAATTCTGGCGTGGTGAGGTCGCCAAACAGTCCGCGCAGGCGAGCCGCTTTCTCGTCTAATAAATTGGGGTATTGTTCGATCGGAAGTGTGCTATTGCTCATGCACGGGATTTTAGCATTGATGACTTCGATGTGGGTAAATATTGATTAATGCGGATAGGCTGTGAGAGTGTTATTGTGCATGCCAATAAAATTACTCGAGAATGAACATGTTTAAAATAAAAGTACAGCGCATCGTTCAAGCGCCGATTGCTAAGGTGTTTGACGCTATTAGTGATCACGGTAATTATGCGGCTTTTCCTGCAATCGATGACTCTGAGTTGTTGCAAGAAGGCGCCGAAGAACGCAATGGCTTGGGCGCTTTTCGCTCTGTAAAGATGAACGGGTTCCAAGTATGGGAACGTATTACAGCGTTTGAGCGCCCTGTGCATATGCAGTACAAAATAGAAAAAGCTAAGCCGTTAGGCATGAATCACTACAAAGGGCTTATCGACTTTGTTGATTTGGGCGACGAGACGACACAGGTGACGTGGGTGTCTGAGGGTGAAGTGGCTGTCCCGCTCGTAGGTAAGTTACTAGATAAAGTTATGCAGAAACAAGGCTCTGGTGTTTTTCACAGTATGCTGAAGTCAATAGAACAACGTTAGTCACAGCCCAAAATAAGATCACTAAATTATGCAAACAACTCCCTTTGATATCGACTTAAAAGCTTTTGGTGCGGAAATAGACCAGTTGCGCAAAGAGCTTCGTAATAATATAGGTGCCAAGGACTTGGCTCATTTTAAAAATATTGAGCGCGTGGTTTGGCTGTTAGCACTTATTGGCTTGCTAACGGCAGGCTTTGGCTTGAACCTGCTTTCTATTATTACTCTGGCGGCCGCTAGCTTTGCGCGCTGGGCCATTGTGTCACACCATATTAGTCATAAGGCTTATGAGAAAATCCCTGGCGCTCCTCGGCGCTATGACAGTAAATTTTATGCCCGTGGCTGGAGGCGTGTGGTGCATTGGATGGACTGGATGACTCCCAATGCCTGGCATTATGAGCACGATATACTTCACCATTACAGTTTGGGAGAGCAGGCAGATCCTGATGTGCCGCAGAACAAAGTAGATTGGATACGCGATAGTTCTATGCCGATGTTTCTTCGTTATTTATTTGTATTGGGCGCGGCTATGTTATGGAAGCCTTTTTACTATGCCATTAATACTTTGAATGCACTGCTTAACAAGCAAGAAAAAACCAATATCGATTTGGGTTCCTGGGAGCTTTGGTCTCCCATGAATAAGCGTTTTTGGGTTGTTATGTGGCAATGCTGGTTGCCTTACATTAGCTTCCGGTTTATTTTTTTACCGTCTTTGTTTTTATTACACAGTCCCGAGGCGGCGCTGAGCGCCTTACTGAATTTATTAGTTGCAGAGTTAGTCATCAATGTATGGACTTACGTGGTCATCACGCCCAATCACGCGGGTTCTGACTTATACGTATTTGATAAACACCCAGCGGATCGGGCCAGCTTTTATCTACATCAAATTGTGGGTTCGGCCGACTATAATTGTGGTGGTGAAGTGCGTGACTTTATGCAGGGTTATTTAAACTACCAAATAGAACACCATCTATTTCCTGATCTAACCTTGCTACAGTATCGCGTGGCTCACAGTTGTGTGCGAGAGATCTGTGCTAAGCACGGTGTACCCGTTGTCGAAGAGTCAATCGCAAAGCGTTTGGTAAAGCTGGTTAATATACTTACGTGTAAAGAACATCAGCCTTTGTGGCCAGGAGTGGTGCAGTCTAGTGAGCAAACAGCTTAAATTAGACGTTATAGTTTTTCTGAAAAGTCTCTTCACCCATGGCACTGATTTGCAGTGCTATCATTTTTTCGAAAGCCTTCAAGATTTGAGCGAAATCTTGTTTGCTATGCAGCACATTGAGTACGTAGACAGCGGCTTCTATTGTTGACAGGCCGTCTGTACGCGGTGATTTGCGTATCGTGTATTGGCTGGCGTGTTGCACATCAATGGCGATACAGGGCAGTTCTTGCAACCACTCATTAGCATGTAGCATGCGCGTAACTTTACGCCATGTGCCGTCTAGTAAAATTAAATGTTTGAATTTTTTGGACTTAGCTTCTTGTTCAGTCAGTGCATGTTCGCCAGGAAAGACAAGCAGGCTATTACTTTTCCAATTGAGCCCCAATATTTTTTCAGGATTGAAAACGTCACCAATAATGAGCTTACTATCGCGAATAGACTTTTCTAAAATCGGCGCTGAAGAAAGTGCATGTTTGGCTTCGCTAGGGTCTTGTAAAATAATGAGTTGGAAATTGCAGTCTAACGTCACCAGTGCATCACATAGGCACGTCTTGGTTGGGCGTTGGCAATTGGAGCAGTAACTGCGCGTGCCCACTTAATTTTCCAAGCCCCTATAGTCATGTCTTGGCGTACCTGTCACATAATAAATTAAGCGCTTCCATAGCGGAGTAGGGAGCGCTGTACAATGGGGCAGTATGTCTCCGTCGTGCAACTTAGATTGCAAGTCTCTATAGGGCCATAGGTGCTCGCGGCAGCCATGCTTAACCAGCGTCGCTTGAATATCTTGGCGCGACTTATCTGGCAAATTTTTATAGAAAGTGATGAGTTTCTCTAAGCACCATACACGATAGCGGTTGGTTGCTAGGCCTTTGTAGATCACGCCTTCAATCGTCACGTCAAAGCGCTCTTGCCCGGCCAGCAGCGCATCCGCATTCGCGGCCAAATAGGGTAGATAGGTGTTGCCGATATGGTCCAGTAAAGGCTCCCAATCTTCGGGCAGTTTGCCCGCGCTACTTGCCCAGCTCTGATAGCTATAGTCTTTATGTTGGGCATTCCACATACGAGCAACCCAAGCATAAACGCCCGGTGCGCGTTCGCGCATAATACGTGCAGGGGTCGGGTCTAAGCTAAAGTGGCGGTACATCGAAGCCATAAAACCAAAGTCGGCAATAGAAGGCTTATCGCCGAATAGGAAGTCACGTTTCTGGAGTATGGCTTCCATTCGATCTAGAGTATCTAAATAGGTGCTCTCTACATGTTCGCGAGTGTCCCTGCTGATACCATCTTTACGTACATATTCACGCTTTTGTCGCCAGCCTAAAAACAAACGCGTAAGCACCTTAGTGCCCATAGGATGCAGCATAAAATCTTCGGTAAAGCGTCGTTCATACAGGCGGCGATCTTTAGCATAACTCCAGCGGTAGTGCATAGCTGGGCGCCACAGCCATTCATCCGCATAGTCTTCTAATAGATAGTTAAAAAAAGCATGATAAGGGTCTTCCGGTATAACGTTGCCTTCAGGGTATTCTTTTTCTAAATGGAATATCAAAGAAGTACTGTCGCGTAGCCACTCTCCGTCGGGGCTTTGTAAAACTGGCACTTCCATCATGCCAGTATTGGGCAATATATGGTTGGCCATCATCCACCAATTTACATGCTTTTCTTGGGTAGGAATACCTTTATAGCGAAGATAGCTTTGTATCTTGCCACTGTAATAGGATAGATCCATGTAAAAAAGGGTGTAGGCTTGGCTCATAGAATATCTTGCTTAGTCAAACATGCGCTTGCCAGAAAGGCGCAATGCAAGGCGTGATACTCGTGTGGGTAACAGACGGCCAGCATTCATCACTAAACGATGATGAGCAGCAGGGATGCTGATTTCACGCTTTTTCTTGATGTCTTTTAAAGAGTCTCGCACCACCGTTTCTGGGCTGATAAATATAAATTTAGGTGCATCTAAATTTCCGTCTGAGGCATAATTTTCAAAACCTGTATCTACAGGTCCTGGGCAAACTGCCTGAAGAAATACCCCTGTGCCATTGACTTCATCGTTCAGTGCTTGGGTGAAACTCACAACATGCGACTTGGTTGCCGCGTAATTGGCCCAAAAGGGAGAGGGTTGGAAGGCAGTGCTAGAAGCAATGTTAATGACAGTGCCGGTGTTGCGCAATGTCATGCCGGGCAATACAGCGCGAGTTAATTGCACAACTGCATTAATATTCAGTAGAACTTCTTCCTCTAAGCGTTGTGGTTCTCGCTTAATAAATGGCCCTATGGTGGCAACCCCTGCATTGTTAACCAGCACAGAGACAGGCTTGTTTTGTAGTAGTTGAGTAAGCTCTAATAGATCTGTTGATTGAGTTAGGTCTGCGGGGTAGGAGGTGGCGTTAATACCATGTTCTTTATTTAATGCGGTTGCGAGTGTCTCAAGCTTATCTTTTGATCTAGCAATTAACAGTAAATCGTAACCTTGTTTAGCATAGGCGGCGGCATAGGCTTCTCCGATTCCCGATGATGCGCCAGTAATGACGGCGGTGTTATTCATGTTTGATCCTATGGTGATTTATTTTTTAATGTTAGTCTTTTAATGCATTTTATTCAGTAGCTTCTGAGTCCATTAATACAGATAGCCAGCGCGATTCGTCAGAGCTGTCCAAGGCGATTTTGACAAACATCGTCAAAGGTACAGATAGCAACATGCCAACTGGCCCGAATACCCAGCCCCAAAATACCAAGGATATAAATACGACTAATGTAGAAAGCCCTAAACCCTTGCCTAAGAAACGCGGCTCGATAATGTTACCGATAATGACATTGGCCAGTAGATAGCCTCCAGCCCCCAATAGTGCGATTAGCATGCCGTGTTGTACAAAGGCCAGGAGTACGGCGGGTACGGCGGCAATGATAGAGCCAATATTAGGTACATAGTTGAGCGAGAAAGCTAGCAGGCCCCAGAGTAGTGGGTAGTCAATTTCTAACACCCATAGCCAAAGGGATATAACAATACCTGTTGCAGCACTCATTATACTTTTGATGGCCACATACTGTTTGACGTTGCCAATAAAGCGATTAAAGCCTTGCATATGGCTGTGCGCATTATCAAAGGCAGCGTCTAGCTTTTTCGGGAAGCTGCTTGTCTCACCCAAGATAAAAACCACGGTGAGTAAAATTAAAAAGGCATTGGCGAGGGTGTTTCCCAAGCCACTAAACAATTTACTCACTAGATCCATAGCAGCGCCAGGGTCAATGTATTCTTGAATCAGTTGGCTGGGTGTTTCTATGCCATAGCTATTGAGTAAGGTAATTAAGCCCTGCGTCTCAGATTTTAAGCGTGCCTTATATTCGGGAAGCGACTGACTAAAGTCCGTAATAGAGCTGCCAACCAAGGCAACCATTAAACTACTGCATCCAACTATAGCGGTAATGACTGCCAGCATGGCTAACCAGCGCGGCAAGCCTTTATTTTGTAGCCAATGCAGTGGCGGCGTGGCAATCACTGCAATGAATATGGCAAGCAAAAAGGGTACAAGCATATCCGCGGCAGAGCGCATGCCGGCCACCAATATGATAAATGCTGCACTGATCACAAAAAAGCGAAGGGTTGCGGACTGTGTAGCATTACTCATTGGATTAACCTTTTTGGTGTATTAATGACTCGATGAACTCACACAGTTGTAACATTTGCTGTTCATCTAAAGAACCTACTGCTTTTTTGCCCATACTGTTGACCATTTTTACGCTACCACTAACACCCATGCTGACAAATTTCCGCGTCATAGTGCCTGCTTTAATAATGTCCATAGGTCCGTAAAAATAAAACTCCATCGCTTCCTCGGTCATAGTATTAACCATTTCAACGAAAAGTGTACGACTCGCTTTATCAGTTGGATTGTTGCGGATCGATGCAAGACTATTAGTAATAGTGGCAACGGTTTCTTCTGACATAGGTGAGGATAAATAGGCTTGATTAGACATAGGGACTCCAGATGGTATTTAAGGCCGAACAGTAGCATATTCAAAGCACAGTTTACACGGCGCAATAGCTGTAAACAGGACAGCTACGCAGGTTAATCAATGCCCCTTTAGCCGCTTTATTTCTGACAATTAGGACAGTAAAAGCTGTTGCGCTGACCAATTACCTTACTCTTAATCTGGGCTTTACAATCAGGGCATGGCTGGCCTGTTCTCCCATAAACTTTGAGCTGCTGGGCAAAATAACCGGGCTGGCCATCACTATTCACAAAGTCTTTTAACGTTGTTCCACCTTGTTCAATAGAGCGCGCGAGTACAATGCGGATAATTTCTGCAAGGCGCTCATAATCGGCTAAGCTGACTTTGCCTGCAGGTCGTGTTGGGCGTATGCCAGCAGTAAATAGTGATTCACTAGCATAGATATTGCCAACACCGACGACGGTATGCGAGTCCATGATGAAGTTTTTCACAGGCACTTTACGTTTGCGGCTCAGCTGATGCAGTCGTTTGCCCGTGAATGATTCACTCAGAGGCTCCGGCCCTAGCTTGCTTAGCATTTTGTGCTGCAGTGGATCATTTTCTGTCCATAACAGGAAGCCAAAGCGGCGCGGGTCGTGGTAGCGCAGCGTGTTGCCATTGGCCATGACAATATCAACATGGTCGTGCTTCTTAATTTCGCTGTCCCCAGAGCATATTCGCATACTCCCAGACATACCTAAGTGGCCAATTAATGTGCCTTGGGTGTTTTGAAATAATAGATACTTTCCACGGCGTTGAATGGATTGGATAACACGCCCCTTTAGTTGGGCTTCCAGGTTATCGGGCACAGGCCAGCGAAGGCTGGGCTGGCGCACGACAACCTGGGTGACCTTGCTGCCCTCTATATGGGGCGCTAGGCCGCGGCGAGTGGTTTCTACTTCGGGTAATTCAGGCATATCGTGTCGTATTTCATTCTATAATGCGTCTATTCTATATCAGGTTAAGCTTATGCGTGACACATTACTCGGCGTTGATACCGGCGGGACTTTTACCGACTTCGTTGCCCTTGACCTCAATACAGGCACGGTGCGTATTCACAAAGTGCTTTCTACACCAGCAGCACCAGAACAGGCGATTGTGCAGGGCGTAAAAGAGTTGGGCCTGGATCTTCAGCAACTCAAAGTGGTGCATGGCTCTACCGTGGCGACCAATGCCGTGTTAGAGGGCAAGGGTGTATCGGTGGCCTATGTGGCGAACCAGGGCTTGAAGGATGTGTTGACGATAGGCCGGCAAAACCGTGCCGAATTGTATAATTTAAACCCTGTTCCGGTGCCGCCGCCCGTGCCCCCAGAGCTGTGTTTTGAATTAGCTGTGCGCACGGCAGCGGATGGCACCGTATTGCAGGCATTGAATACAACCGAATTGGAACGACTCGTTGAGGCTATCCGCAATAGCGGGGCCGAGGCCGTGGCAATTAATTTATTATTCTCCTATTTAGACGACCAGCATGAGTTAGCCATCGATCAAGCCTTGGAAGGCTTACCTTTATTTATTAGCCGTTCTTCTAATGTATTGGCAGAATATAAAGAGTACGAGCGCGGTATCGCAACCTGGATCAATGCCAGTGTTGGGCCCTTAATGCAGGGCTATCTACAGCGTTTACAAGTCGCCTTAGCCCCCGCGTCTATCAGTGTTATGCAGAGCAATGGCGGGACTATTTCTGTTGCCGCTGCCGCACAACACGCGGTGCGTTTGTTGTTGTCTGGCCCCGCGGGCGGTTTGATGGGCGCGCGCTACATAGCGAGGCAAGCAGGCATAGAAAAGTTGCTAACTTTTGATATGGGAGGGACTTCTACCGATGTAGCACTGATTGATAAGCAGCTGAACCTGACTTGCGAGGGGCGTATGGGACGTTATCCCATCGCCGTACCGATGGTGGATATGCATACCATCGGCGCAGGTGGCGGCTCACTGGCCTGTTGTGACCCTGGCGGCTTGTTGCAAGTAGGCCCCGCGTCTGCTGGCGCCATGCCTGGCCCTGCCTGTTATGGCCAGGGCGGCAGTCAAGCCACAGTTACCGATGCCAATGTGGTCTTAGGCCGCCTTCCCAGCCTATCCGCATTAGGTGGTGAGTTACGCTTGCAGATCAATACCGCTAAGCAGGCATTAGGTCAGTTAGGGGGTGAGCTAGGCTTAGATGAAATGCAGGCAGCAGAGGGCGTAGTGCGTTTAGCCAACGAGCATATGGCTAGAGCTTTGCGGGTGATTTCAGTGGAGCGCGGCGTAGATGTGAACGACTATACACTCACCTGTTTTGGCGGCGCGGGCGGCCTGCACGTTTGTGCCCTAGCAGAACTAATGAATATGCGTAAAGCGTTAGTGCCTGTGCATGGCGGCGTTCTCTCCGCTTTGGGGATGCTGGTTGCCCCTGTGCGTAGAGACCGCTCTCGTACATTGAATGTCTTGATGAAAACCATGAATGCGGATGCCCTGCAACAGCAGCTTCAGGCAATGTATCAGTCACTGTTAGAAGAGTTAGCTAAAGAGGGCATGAGCCAAGCACTGCATGCACTGTATAGCTTGGACTTACGCTACCAAGGCCAGTCATCTAGCTTGTCTATTCAATGGCAGGGCGATATTGACGTTGCAATCGAACACTTTCATGCACAACATCAGCAGCAGTTTGGGCATCAAATGACGATTGATGTTGAGCTGGTGAACATTCGCGTACTGCTCACGGGAGCAGAGCCAGAGCTACCGCTGCCATCTCTGGGTGAAGCGGGGAGTGTAAAGGAAGGCCTTGCGCAGGCCTTAATCGGAACCAGTATTGTTGATGGCCATGGCGAAGTAGCCTGTTATCAGCGAGATCAATTACTCGCAGGTGTTCGTTTGTCTGGCCCAGTGATTGTCATTGAAAAAGTGGCGACTACGTGGGTTGATAAGGGATGGACTATGGCCGTGGATTCAGTGGGGAATTTGTTGTTGGAGAGGTAGGGGCAACGTTCTTACTGTACTGCCCAAGTACAACCAAACCACTCTAGCTTCTTTTTAAAGCGAGTAACCTCTTTATCTTTCGTCATACTGGCCTTTCTGGGTGGGGGTGCCTTCTCCAGCCCATAGGGCGATTCTGCCTATCCGCATCAATTAGGTTGAAGTGCTATTAAAGCACCTCAAACCCTATCCCAGCCTTACTCGTCAACCGATCCACAAAGCGCTGATCAAACACCGTAGCCGTCGTCCAAAAACCACCGCCTTTCTCTTCGTTAGACACATCAAAGGCCAAGCTCAATCCTGCCTGTGCTAGCATTTTAGAGGTAGAGCCATACCCTGGGTCGCGGTCGCCAGTGACTTTGGTTTTTATAATATCACCTTTTTCAGTTTCGCCGATAAAGCGAATGTCATAGAAGCCTTTTTCCTGTGCCTTTGGGCTTGGGCCTTCGCCGGGTTTGGGCAGCATGTAGTTTTCCATCACCCAGCGGGTAGGCTTGATGGCGGCACCGGCTAAGAATACGCCTATGCCAAGGACAAAGCCGCCTGCAGTCATGCGGCCTTTAGCCCCTTTGCCCATGAGCACGGACTCGTCATACAGGAATTTGTCGCCATAGGCGTTGCCGCTTAGGGCATTACTGCGGTGTACTACACGGGTGTTGATACCTGCCATAATAAAAGGCCCCGCCCATTGGTTTGACTCTTTATCAAATTCAGGTGCGGTGACATTGCGTTGGCGGCCTTTGAAGCTGTGGTTAGCGGGGCAGATGGAATAGGGGTTGGCCAGTTCCTTGCGTAGCTCTTTGCTCTTCGCGGCTTCTTTGGTGATGTTGATCATGCTGGCGATGGTGCCGCCAGAGGCTGCGCCGCGCATGGCTTTTACGCGCATGCGGATATCGGTAGCGGCTGCACCAAACTGCTGTTGAGCTTGTTGTTGCAAATGCCAGACACCCATATCAGAAGGTATGGAGTCAAAGCCGCAGCAGTGTACGATGCGTGCGCCACTTTCCTGGGCCTGGCCTTGATAGCGAGTGATCATGCGTTTAACCCACTGCACTTCACCTGTGAGGTCGCAGTAGTCTGTGCCCGTTTCTACACAAACCTTAACCAATGGCTCGCCGTAGAGAGCATAGGGGCCGACGGTAGAGATAATGACCTTGGTTTGGTCGCACAGTGTCTTCAGCGCCACCTCGTCTGCGGCGTCTGCAGTGAGCAGGGTTAATTGCTCTGCAGTTTTGCCTAGGCTGGCGCGAAGCTTTTCGAGCTTGCTTTGAGAGCGGCCAGCGGCGGCCCATTTAACGTCGCCATCAACGCCGTATTCTTTTACAAGGTACTGGCAGAGAATTTCGCCAACAAAGCTAGTAGCGCCAAACACGATAAGATCAAACTGAGGCATGGAAGGTTTCCGTATTATTTCGATATTGCAACTATAGCCCAGTGTCAAATCTCTCGCCATGGGAAATGCATTGGACAGAAGGAGGCCTAGGCCTCTGTTTTATGAGTTTGCCCAAGCTTTAAGTTGAGCAAGGTTCATTGCCCCTGAGCTGCGCTTCACTTCTTTACCATTTTTTAGCAAGATCAGTGTAGGAATGCTGCGGATATTCCATTTTTGCGCGACGCGCTGTTCCTTTTCGGTATTCAGTTTGGCTAGGCGAAAATGGGGCTCTAGCTCTTTTGCGGCTTTCTCGAAAGTGGGAGAAAAGCTTTTACAAGGGCCACACCAGGGCGCCCAGCAGTCGACAATAACGGGAATATCATTATTCACTAAGGTGGCGTTTAGGTTTTGCCCAGTTAAGGTCATGGCGCGGCCAGAGAATAAGGGCTTTTTACACTTGCCGCACTTGGGCTTGTCGCTTAGGCGCTCGCTGGGGATTTTATTAGTGGCTTGGCAGGCTGGGCAGTTGAGTTTGGTATTAGTCATTTTGTAATTATAACGGCTTTAGGGCTACAGTTGTTTGTTGTAATAGGCGCAATAGGGAGAGATTTGCGGACAGGTGCTGGTGCTTGAGAGGAGAGCTGCTTAGACTGGTGCAAATACTAATGAAAGGTTCACCTATGTCAGTCACGCTCTATCAGTTCCCCATCTCTCACTTTTGTGAAAAAGTTCGTTGGGCTTTAGACTATAAAGAAATTCCTTATCAGGCTAAAAATCTATTGCCTGGGCTACATGTGAAAACCATGACTAAACTGGCTAAGCGCAGTAGTGTCCCGGTGCTAGATCATGAAGGCACCGCAATACAAAACTCTGCCGATATCATTGATTATTTAGAGCAACAATTTCCACACAACCCTTTAATGCCTAATGACCCTGCCTTGCAGGCAGAGGTGAAGGAGTGGGAACGCTTCTGCGATAAAGAACTGGGGCCGACGGTGCGCTGTTTCTGCTACCACATCTTGTTAGACCGCCCTGATATTGTGATTCCACTTTTTACTCAGGGCGCAGCGTGGTGGACGCCGCTATTCTTTAAAGTGTTTTTCCCCAAGCTAGCGCCTAAGATGCGTCGCTGGATGAAAATAAACGAACAAACTGCCCAGGACTCTCAGCGACGTATAGAAGCAGCCTTAGATAAAATAAATACCCACCTAAATGGTAGGGAGTATTTAGTCGGCGATCAGTTTACGAGTGCCGATTTGACGGCCGCTGCATTACTGGCTCCCCTGCTAATGCCTGACAGTTATGGTTTAGATTGGCCGAAAGAGCTGCCGGCTAGCTTGCAAGAAATGATACATAAGAATGCGGATAAGCTACAATTTGCCCATAAACACTATAGAGAATACCGCTAATGGGCGATGTGTTGCCTTTCAAAAAAACCAAGCTGTCGGATAAACACAAAGGCAAAACGCTGTGCTTGAATAATCACCATAAATGGAAAGTGTGTAAGGATAAGCAGTTTGACAGCAAACAGGGGAAGTTGGTGACGATTTATCGTTGCGAGCGCTGCGGTAAAGAGAAGGTGAAAGCACATTAATATCCTCTATTCATTTCGCCGCTGTCCCTATGCGATTCGCACACGAATGGCGATTGTCTATGCGGATAGGCCAGAAAAGCCTTTAAAAGTTGAGCTGCGCGAGATTGTGTTAAAGAACAAGCCCGAGCAGATGCTCGCGGCTTCTCCCAAGGGCACTGTTCCCGTGTTGGTGCGAGCGGGTGACAGCGTCATTGAAGAAAGCCGCGAGGTGATGGACTGGGCCTTGGCACACAATGACCCTGATAGCATCCAGACGAACAAGGCGGTTTCGTGGTTAGATGAATGCGATGGTGAGTTTAAGCATTGGTTAGATCGCTATAAATATGCCGATCGCTTTCCTGAATATAGCGAAGCCTATTACCGTGAACAGGGGGAGCAGTTTTTGGTCAAACTAGAGTCCGCACTAGCACAACACTCGTATATCTTGGGCGCTGCCATGACGGTTGCCGATATGGGGGTTTTTCCCTTTGTACGCCAGTTCGCCTTTGTGAATAAGGCCTGGTTTGACAGCTGTACAACCTATCCGCATACCCAGCGCTGGCTGCAATATTGGTTGGATTGCGCATTGTTTGAATCCGTGATGCAGAAGTACCCTCCTTGGCAAAACGGCGATGAGCAACTAGAATTTCCAGAATGAATATTCAACACCAAGCCGAGCAACAGCGATTTGTGGCACAGCTAGATGGCCATGAAGCGAAAATCACCTATCGCTACGTTGACAAAAAAAGCATAGATTTCAATCACACTTTTGTACCGGACGCCTTTCGCGGCCACGGTGTTGCCGCTGAATTAGTGAATGCCGCGATTGCTTGGGCAGATGAAAATGAGCTGGCAATACAAGCCAGTTGTAGTTATGTAAGCCTGCGTTTAAGGAGACTGAAGCGCTAAATTAAAGCGGGTATCAAGGTGAAATGGATTTCATGGTATTTATTGTTATTAAGCTTGCCTGTGTTGGCAGAGCCTCCTGCCTTACTGCTGGCAAAAACCTATACCGATGACATTGCGATTACTGATTATTGGGTCAGTGAGAAGCTGGATGGTGTTCGCGCGTATTGGGATGGTGAAGCACTGCACTCTCGCGGCGGGCATATTATTCAAACGCCCCAGTGGTTTACTAAAGATTTTCCACAGGAAAAATTAGACGGTGAGCTATGGATTGCTCGCGGTGCTTTTGAAGATACTGTTAGTACAGTCACCAAGCATCGCCCCTTGGACAAAGAATGGCGTCGAGTACGCTATATGTTATTTGAGCTGCCGCAAGCACAAGGGACATTTACCTCCCGTTTAGCATCCCTAAAATTGCTCGCCCAGAGCTCGGATTATCTAAAACTAATACCGCAGCAAAGACTTTTCAGCTTATCTGCATTGGAAGATGAGTTAGACAGGGTAGTAGCTGGGGGTGGAGAAGGCTTGATGCTGCATTATGCGGATGCGCTCTACGCCACAGGGCGCAGTGAAAATTTATTAAAGCTAAAAAAATATTATGATGCAGAGGCGGTAGTGATGGCCCACTTGCCGGGCAAGGGTAAACACCTCGGTCGCCTAGGGGCTTTGTTAGTTGAAATGCCCAGCGGTAAACAGTTCAAGCTAGGAGGAGGGTTTACGGATGCGCAGCGGGAAAATCCGCCTAGGATAGGTGGTTTGGTTACGTATAAATACTACGGCCTCAGTCAGCGAGGTATTCCTAAATTCGCCAGTTTTATGCGGGTGAGAGAGAGTGCGGATTGAGCTATAATAAGCCTATTCAAGAATGAGAGAATGACATGGCTTCCTTACAAGACCAGCTGCTAGGCATGGGCCTAGCTGACGAAAAAACGGCGAAGAAGAATAAAAAACAAAAAGCCAAGCAAGAAAAAATGCAGCGCAAGAACCAAGTTCAAGCGACGGAAGATGAGGCGGCGGTAGCGGCCAAGCAGGCACGGGAAAAAAAAGCGCAAAAGGATCGCGAGTTAAATGCCCAGCGTAAAGCAGAAGCGGAGAAAAAGGCGGTTATAGCGCAAATTAAACAGCTGGTGCACAGTAATAGAGTTGACCGCAAGGATTGCGAGGTAGCTTATAATTTCACAGATGGCACGGCGATTAAAAAGATCAATGTGAATGATGAAATTCAGCGCTTATTGGGCATTGGCCGTTTAGCGATTGTGAAAGTTGACGAGCGCTACGACGTAGTACCTTTCCCTGTAGCAGAAAAGATCGCTATCCGCGACAAAAATTATGTAGTTGTGCTGAATGAGAAGTCGACTACGGATGCAGTTGAAGAGGACGATCCCTATGCCGAGTTCCAAATCCCTGATGATTTGATGTGGTAGCGCGATGCCCTTAGCTTGCGCAAGACATATCTTAGTCAAAGACAAAGCTTTAGCTGAACAGTTAAAAAAACAGCTGGCGGCGGGTGAAGATTTTGCCAAATTGGCAAAGAAGCACTCAAGCTGTAATACCGCCAAAAAAGGCGGAGACTTGGGTGAGTTTCCTCCCGGTAAAATGGTCAAGGCCTTTGATAATGTAGTATTTAAAAAGCCCGTGCTAGAAATACACGGGCCGATAAAAACTAAATTTGGCTACCATATTATTCAAACCATTTATCGAACTTAACCCCGGTTTTTCTGAAAACTGCTTTACTTGCTAAATAGGTCTTGATGGCTAATCACTTCTTGCACACGGTTTTTATGGTATAAAGGCCACTTCTATAGATTGCCGACTTCGAGTCATTGCTATGTCTGATACGACTACTGAACAAATTCAAGATGCCTATTTAAAAATCATCCAGAAAGTGGGTGAAAACCCTGAGCGTGAGGGCTTGCTGGATACGCCGAAGCGTGCGGCGAAGGCCATGCAATACTTAACTAAGGGCTATGAGCAAACCTTGGAAGAGGTCACCAATAATGCGGTATTCAGTTCAGACTCTGATGAAATGGTATTGGTACAAGATATAGAGTTATATTCGATGTGCGAACACCACTTACTACCCTTTATTGGCAAGTGTCATATCGCCTATTTACCTAGCGGCAAGGTGTTGGGCTTGTCTAAATTTGCTCGCATCGTGGATATGTATTCTCGTCGCTTTCAAATTCAAGAAAACCTGACGCGTGAAATTGCCTTGGCAGTGGAAGAAGTGACCGGCGCACAGGGGGTGGCTGTCGTCGTTGAAGCCAAGCATATGTGCATGATGATGCGCGGAGTGGAAAAGCAGAACTCCTCTATGCGTACGTCTTCATTGCTGGGTGCGTTCCGTGAGAGCTCGAAGACTAGAGCGGAGTTTTTCTCGCTGTTGAATAGTTAAGCGTTTATATTATGCAGGTCGGGTTTTAACCCGACGCGCTGCTTATTTCAGTTTTTGCACCTGCACCGCCACATTATTCTCATCATCACTCACCCAAATCTCACCATCCTGAATGGTGAATTGTAGCTGCATGTTTTTTTGCACTAATGCGGACAGACTGCCCAGCTGTTCGTCATCGATTTTGTACACACTTAAATTAGCATAGCGTTCTAGCTTATCCGCATTCTGCTTCCACCAGGGATCCGCATGGCCGCTGTAATTGTATAGCACCACTTCTTTCGCTCGGCCGCAGGCTT
>CAZBWS010000006.1:21906-25305 GCA_964495705.1 uncultured Gammaproteobacteria bacterium | reverse complement strand
TCCGCATGGCCGCTGTAATTGTATAGCACCACTTCTTTCGCTCGGCCGCAGGCTTTGCGGATGCGCTTCTCGTCGGGCTGGCCTAGGTCTACCCACAATTCAATTTCATCCGTTAAGGTCTTCTGCCACAGGTCGGGCTCATCGTCGGTGCTGATGCCCTTGGTGAAGCTGAGGTCTTCGTGGCCGTGAATAGCAAAGGCTAGTAGGCGCAGCATTAACCGCGCTTCCGTTTCAGACGGGTGCTGAGCCACCGTTAGGCTGTGTGCGCCGTAGTAGTGGCGATCCATATCGCTGATATTCAGCTCGGCTTTTAAAATCGTTGCGCCTGAGGCCATGGTGATTCTCTTGCTTAATAGGGTAAGTGCCCAGTTTTCACCCAAATCACTGTCTCTTCTTTTACAAAGGGGTGGTGTTGGCTGAGATGGGGGCTGCGCAGCCATGTGCTGCAGGGGTAGCTGCCGTGTTCATCTTCGAGTGTGCCCGATAATACCAGTATTTCCTCTCCACCAAAGTGTTTATGGGGTTTAAATACTTCTCCTGCTGGCCATTTAACCAATGCGGTACTCTCGTGTTCAAATTGATGCAATGGCATAACTTCTAAGCCACCTTGGCCGGGGAGCCAAGGTGTATTGCGGGTATCGATGCGCAGGGTGTCTTTATCGCCTGCTTGGAACTGACAAAGCTTGACCAGTATGACACAGCCTTCTTTACTAAAGGGGGCGTGCTGGCTGCCGGGGGGATTGCGAATATAGCTGCCTGCGGGGTAGTCTCCATGCTCGTCAGAAAATATGCCCTCCAAGACGAGTATTTCTTCACCTTGTGGGTGTTGGTGAGATTGGAATGAAGCGCCTTTCTCATAGCGCACAATACTACTGGCGTGGCCGCTTTCAGCGCCGGCTCTTTCTAGGGGTTTGCGCAATACCATTGGGGAGGGGCTGGCTTGCCACTCCATCGCGTCAGTGTTAATAACAACCGTTTTAGAGAAATCCATATTTAACATTAGTGCTGCACCTATGATTTAAAGCGGCTACGGTATTCACGTGCCGATATCCCTAGCCATTTTTTGAAGGCACGGGAAAAAGCAGCAGGAGATTTATATCCCATGCTATGAGCGATATGACCAACGGGCATAGGACTTTGTTCCAATAAATGGACAGCTCTTTCCATGCGCGCTTGGTCTAATAATTTTTGAAAGTGACTATCTTCCCTATTTAAGCGGCGCTTGAGTGTGCTCACACTGATATCTATTTCTAGGGCCAAGCGATCAATATTTAATTGGTAGTCTTGGCGCTCATGTATGAATTTAACGACCTGCTGTTGCAGTGGAAGGTCTTGGTTGAGGGCGCTATTCATGTTTTCAAACTGCGTTTTGGTTGATACTAATAAGGCTGTGTCTGCCGTGTGCAGTGGCAGGTCTGCCGCAGCTTCATCTATGACCAAGGTGTTTGCTGCTTGCTGAAATAATACCCGGCAACCCAAGCGTTGCTCATAGTGCGCCGCAGTGTAGGGCGCTTGCGGAGCATGTTGTAGGCATACGCGCTTAAGATAACTTTTTCCGAATCCTCCGGTGGCTTGGTGGTATAGGGATATCATTGTGCCCATATGGTGCTCTACCAAGTTCACATAATAGATGTTATCGGGCACGGGGTTTAGGCGTACAACGATCTCGCCTTGCTCTAAGGTAGGCACTGGAGCGGCAGGTTCATTTAGTAGCCAACTCATCTTGTTATATAGGCTAAATGCGCTGCGGCCTGTGGGGAAAAAACTGAGGGTGCGAGCGAAGGCGCCAAAATCTTCTAAGCGAATGCCCAGCCCTAGATCCATACAGAATAGCTTATGCCCCCCTGCTTTATTGGCTAATTGGCAGGCGCGCAGTAAATGCGGCATGGGTAGGCGATATAGCTTGGGCGTGTCGGCCAGTAGAGGGAAGCCCAGTGAGCGACAGGCCTCATCCTCGCTCCAGCCTTTGCGCATCATGGCGTAGACCAATGCGTAGGCGAAGCGGAAAAATACGGTGTCGTTTGCCACAGAGCTGACCTGATTGGGAAAGTTAGTGACTAAGATACGGTGTTGTGAGCCAATCTGCAAAGTCTCGAGGAAAATTATTCCTCAAATCAGAATAATACATACTTCCAATCTGCGTCTAATAGCCGAGAATACGATGCTTGAAACTGCCCTTCCCGAACGCTTTGAATTTCCCTCCCCTGCTTACAGTAAGCTCTGGGGCTCCCTTTTGGGTAAGGCGGTGTTGCAATATATTGGCAAGCCCAGCGATGCAGAGGTACACGATTTCGCCAGCCACTTAATGCAGGGTGACCCTTTGGCAGATGATGTGGCTGAGCTGTTAAAAACCCGGTCAATGCAAGACTTACAAAGGATGGTAGGGCTGGCTTTAGAGCAAGGCATTGCCAACGTAAATGATGCCCCTGATGCGTTAAAAAAGTTATTCGAGGAAGTCGAGCATATACCCGATTGGGTGAACCAGGAGCAGCTCAAACTGGGTAGTGAGGTACAACGCCGCGCAGGTGCTTTAGGTGGTTATGTACTGCGCAATTTTGCTTTAATGGGGGGCTATCAATCCTCTGCCATTAACAAGCCTTTGGTGTTTACAGGGTCACTTGATAGTGCTGCCAATAATCGTATTGCCGAGACCAATGGCTTTTGGGTAGACATCACCCGCGAAGGCGGTTTGCAGGCTTTTGCGCCTGGGGTGAAAACAGCCATTCGCGTGCGCATCATGCACGCCCTGTTGCGTGTACGTATTCAGCGCAACCCTGAATGGGACAATAATAAGTGGGGCCTGCCGATTAATCAGGCAGATATGTTGGCGACCAACTTAGCCTTTTCCTCAGTTTTTTCAGATGGTGTACGTTTGCTGGGTATGCAAGTGAGCCGCAGAGAGGCCGAAGCAGTTTTGCATTTTTGGAAGTACGTCGGCTACCTATTGGGCATTAATATAGACACGATGCCCGAGACAGAGAACGAAGCGCGCAGGCTATTATATAAGCTAACCATCGCCCAGCCAGGCAGTGACGAAGACTGCCGTCATTTAGCTCAGGCTTTATTGTATGAGCCATTGGATGCGCCACACCCCAAGCCACTCTGGATGCGCCAGTTACGAGTGAAATTCCATCAGGGTTTAAACCGTTATTTCCTCGATCGCCATACCTGTAAAGAACTCGGCATTGGCATGACACCTTGGGTATTAGCAGGGCCTGCGATTGCTGTGCCGACCTTCTTGGCAGAAAGTGTTAGGCGGTTAGTGCCTGGGGCGACAGGGCTAGCAGTAAAGCTGGGCGGGAGCATTCAAGACAGTAATCAGCAGAGGTTGATGAATGGTAAGCAGGCTAAGTACCAGCCGGTGGATAAGTTGAGGGGGGAGTAGCTGATGCGGATAGG
>CAZBWS010000006.1:9596-21806 GCA_964495705.1 uncultured Gammaproteobacteria bacterium | reverse complement strand
ATTCAACGGTTTTAAAAATCGCGAGGCTGGCGCTGTTTTTTCGAAAGCTTCCAGAGAGTAATAATATATTCATTGATTAATAATCCTTCCCCACTTTGCCCCTCAATTTCTTCATATTCCCATGCTTAGTCTTACTATCCATTCGCTTTCTCTGTGAGTTTCGGCTGGGTTTTGTTTTTCTGCGTTTCTTTTGTACCACAATTGCTGACTTGATCAATGTGGATAACCTAGCCAGCGCCGCCTCGCGGTTCATCTCCTGAGTGCGATGTTCCTGTGACTTAATCACTATCACACCTTCTTTGGTGATACGTGAGTCACTGAGCGCGAGTAGACGCTCTTTGTAGAAGTCGGGCAGGGAAGAGTTGGGTATGTCGAAGCGCAGGTGGATGGCGCTGGAGACTTTGTTGACGTTTTGGCCGCCAGCACCTTGGGCGCGTATAGCACTGAAGTCGAGTTCAGTGGCAGGAATGGTGACGACATTTGATATGACTAGCATGGCATTATTGTAATGCTGGGCAGATGCCTTTTGTACCTATAAATTATATTGCGGCTGTTGCTTGATCGCGTATAAATGTCGCTGTAGAAGGAGCGGTGCCAATGCTGGAGCAAACGTCTTTGCCGCTGAGTTTGGCAATAATTGCCATTATTGCGAGGTGGTGAGTTAAGTGGCTGGCGGCAAAGCAGAGTTCGCGAGCGAGAGTAGACTGGAAAGTGTCATTTTTATATTCATTGACACTGGTTTCACTCGTTACTACTACAACGCCATCTAAAGGCTTTGTTACGCGTTTTAATAGACTATCACGTAGCAGCTCTAGTTCTGCTATGCCTGCGCTCCTTTGCGTTTCTAAGGCCGCTCCACGACGTCGAATATTATAGTCGATAGAGTTATTAGTATTGTCTTCTGCAACAGTTAAAACGGATGTGTAAATATCTAATACATGGCGTAGATGTTGGCCAATAGTGCTATCAACATAGGGCTTTGCAGAATATTGGTATTCTGCATTATTAAGCTGTTGGATAAAGTCCAGTACCTGTTCGATGGCTTCTATGTTGCTATGCATAAGGTTGTTCATGTTTTTATCGTCTCATTATCTGACGGCGCGCTCTTTAAGTGACGAGCCAAATAAAATGTATATAAGAATGCTGCAGGACAGGCTATGTAATAAAGGGTAGATATGGTTATGTCATAGCTTGAGTTAAGGAATGCAAACAATAGGAAAAACACAAATATTCCAAACTGAGAATAATAGCTTTTCATAATTAAGTATCTATAGCTTTGTGTCTTTCGAGAGGTGTCAAAAAAACGCTTATTGAAAACTAAGCGAAAAAAGCTAGTCATAAAGGCAATAAATAAAATAACGGGGTATACAAGAGAGCTCGTCGAGAAAGATTCAATGTGACCACGCAATAACCAAGATAGCGCGTAAGCTGCTATGGCAAATAGAAAAATATTGCGCTGGTGACTGTGGTCGATAGTGTTTTTAATAAAATAAAACAACAGAGACAAGACAATGCTTAATAGAATGACAGTAATACCTAAGTTAAAGAAACTGTTGCCAGTTAAAAAATACAAAGATAATAGCCATAAATAACTCTCTAAAAATAAAAACGGCCCGTCAATCAAGAATATATATTTAGAGCAATGGGCATCTTTGAATTGCAGAATATCTTTTGCTGAGAGCATAGGTTGTGTTTGAGTGATATCCGTATGATCCATTTTTTTCTGCAGCAGTAAAAATATCGCTATTACTGCGCCTGTGATGGATAGAAGAAGCAGAGTTGTTTGTTGTTGCGCTTCGAGCAAATAAGCCCCGATGAATATGCCTATCTTTAATACAATCAAGACAAGAATTTGGAAGTTACCAAAAGCCTTTCCCGTGTCTGAAAACTGCGGTACCGCATTGAATGCAGCACGCTGCGTCGACCAGTAAAAGCAGTTGTAAAGCCCGTTAATGATGGCGAGTAAGATGAATGATAAATAGTTTACACCATTGATTAGCAGGGCAACTAATATGATTTCTAGAATAAATGATGTGGCCAGTATGATATTCCAGCTCTGCTTGTGGCGCAGGTTGTCCCATACCCAGAGAGCGGCAATAAAGCTGGCGCCGCCGATGGCAATAAATAAGCTTATGGCTGCAATAGAGAACTCATTGCGCCACAAAATAACCGGGATAAAAAAAGGCAGGAGGCCGATCAATAAAGAGTGTGCGGCGGAAAAAAAATAAAATTTCTTAGGGCTGAAGTGCATTAGAAGGTATCAGTTTGACTAATGTTGAGGGCTTCTAAGCTGGAAAAATAGGTGGAAAGGTCTTCCCTTTCTCCGTAGCGAGGGTAGTCATGCATTTTTAAATAGGGGCGTGAATTGACTTCCAGAAAAATACATTTCTGCTGGCGGTAGTCAACATCAATGCCCTGTTCCATGATCACATCTATACCGAGTATATTGGCGCCGAACAGAGCTAGAATCTCACTAAATAATTGATTGTTCTCTTCAGGGATTTTTGTTTTATCAATGACCTCAACGACACCCCCAGGGGCTAGAGAGATACGATAAAACAGTTCAGCCCGTTGGCCTGCAGGCAGTACAGTGTCTAGTGTGTACTGGTTTTTTTGTAAAAAACGCTGAGTGACTCTGCCTTTTTGCAAGGGGGACATGCAAGGGTATAAGCCCATTGCTTCACGAGTTTTGTTTTCAGCATCGATCAAATTGTTGATCGTATCTACCCCATTGCCTTCAACAAAGGGCGAGTAGCGCTCTAGCACAGACATAACCTTGCCTTCAGCAACAACGACACGGTAGTTATGCCCCTCTAAAAATTGTTCGACTACTGTGCTTGGCCACCATAGTTTGGCCAGGAAAATAGCTTTCCAAAGTTCTTTGTAGTTTCGTATAGGGAAGTGGCTGCCGCGGGAAAAGCCGCTGACATTAGGTTTGATGACTAAGGGGAACCCGTTTTTTTGAGCAAAGCGATGTGCCACGAAAGGGTTGATGAATACCTGTCCTTGCGCATGGGGAATGCCGCCTTGCTGAAAGGTGTCGCGCGCTTGTTTTTTGGAGCGACTGCCTTTGCGTGTGGCCAAGCTATTGTAGTTGCTACAGTCGTTCATATAGCGTTTGCTAATAAATTGGTAGATAGCTTTTTTTAGGGCTTTCATGGATAGCTCAAGAATTGACAGATTTAAACGAGCGTGAGTGACGCATCTTTTTGAAAAATACGTCCTTATACTCTTGCTGCTTGGGAATGTCTTTAGTGGCTTTGACTAATGACTTAGCACATTGCAGGCTTAGTTTGACCGCTTGTCTGCGCGTGGTGTTGCTAGCGATTAATGCAAGGGGCATTGGTATGAACAAATTGATTTCAATAACTTGGAACTTCCCGTCTAGCAAATCCTCCAAAGAGTCACAACGTACACCAAAGCGCGCGATACGAAAAGTTTGTATCAATTTTAACTGTTGCCAGAGAATGGCCTTTTGCGCGGGAGATAGCTGCGCACTAATATCAACATAGTAAGTGCCAGTATTATATATACCATTAACAGGGTATTGTTCATTTGAACTATTGCATGTCTCCGTTATGCTAAAGACCAGTGGCGTATCCGCATTGGCTAGCTCGCTGATAGCAAATATTTCAAATTCTTTGCTGCCTTGTGCGGCATCTTGAATAAGGTAGTCATGCTTGCTAAGCGGTCTTCTTTTACGTATTGAAGCAAGGCTAGCACTGTCTTTGGCCAGCTCAACACCGGCTGAGTTTTGCCCCCATTCGGGTTTCACAAAAACCGGGTATCGTGAAGGCTCTTGGCCTATATCCAAAGACTGTTCTAGGCGCCAGCGTGGCGGAATCAATAAGTCATTATCTAGTTTGGAAAAAATCTTTTTATCGTCATTAAAGTGCAGAACATTAAGTTGGAAGTAGTTCCACGGCTTTGCCCGCTGCGGAACACAGTAGGCAATATAGGCAATAACGGTGAGGATACGGATCAGCATATGGCTTTGGTTTATTGGGTTAATTGAGGCCAGTAGCCGTTAGCCAGTGGCACTAAACGCTTTTTGTCCGCGAGCCAGCGGTCTTTGATTTGCGCATTATAGTTTAGATAAAGTTTTCCATTATAACGTGACCAGTGCTTGGGGTCGCCTTTTGCCAGCTTGTTATTGCCGACAGCCCATGCACAGTAGCCGCCGTACTGTGGGGCGAAGGCTTCAGGGTCTTTCTTAAAAGCGGCAAGATTATCAGCGCTCTTAAAGTGCCATTCAGCACCCTTATAGTTAAGCTTGTATCTAGGGCTGCCCTTCACAGCTTTGTCTTCAGTGAAGTAGGCGACGCTGTCATAGCCAGAGATGGCAACATTACTAAATAGTCTTGTATAAACAGTCGATTCTGCCGCCGCAGGGAAAGTGAGCAATATGGGCAGCAAAGCCACAATGGTTTTGAAACATAGTCCTACATTTTTTTTTAACATATTACGCTCAGCTTTAGAGTAGCTTTGTTCGGTTACGAAGTGCAGTAAGAGCCCTAATACAGGAAAAAGTTCGACAGACCTGCAAGGAAATTCAATGCCCCCGTCTACAGTGTTAGGCCTCTATTTTTAAAAATGGGGGTTAAAGCCCATTTTTAACGGATAAAAGGTGGTGAAAACCTATGTAGATAGCCTTCTACGCCTACATTCAGGCAGGCGTAAGCATAGGGGCTTAGCCGCGCTTTTTGATCAAGCCTTGATCAAGTAGCTGTTGAAAGTGATCAACAATAGTTTGCTCTGGGGGCATAAATTCTATGCCCAAATCTTTTTTGATGTAGCTGTTGTCAAACTTCAGCGGAAAACCGATGTTGGTGCTGACAAACTTGCGGCTTAGGCCAAAAATAGGAGCGAGTAGCCAGAGCACAAAATTAGGCGCTGCCATACGCGGGAAGGGGTATTTCCAGTTGAAGTTCTTGCGCAAGATGCGCGAGATGTCCATATAGTTAATGGATAGATTCGAGGTGATGTGGCGGCCGCTGGCGTCGGCTTTAAAGCCTGCGAGTATATGGGCTTTGGCCACGTCGCGTACGTCGACCATGCCAAACTCTAATTTAGGAGCTCCCATCAGCAACATGCCGTTACCGAAGTCTTGCATGATCGACATGCTTTCGCTTTGTGTGGCGCCCAGCGCTGGGCCAAGTACTAGGCCTGGGTTGATCGTTAGCAAGTCCCAACGTGTTTGTTGCTTTTGTATTTCCCAAGCCAGTTTTTCTGCTTCTACTTTAGAGAAGTTGTAAGGCTGGTGGTCAACCGTGCTGCTGGTGTTCCAGTCGCTTTCATCAAAGGCAGCTTTCCCCGTCTTTTGTAGGTCGACAGCGTCGCCATAAATGCCAACCACACTAGAGGTCAGAACAACGCGTTTGACGCTTTCAGTGCGATTCACCGCTTCTAGTACATGGGCTGTACCCTGTTTGGCGGGCGTCACTAGCTGCGCCATGGGGTCAGTGACGTTGCGCGCCATAAACGGTGAGGCGGTGTGAAAAACAATTTCGCAGCCCTGCATGGGGGCGTCAAAGGCATCCGCGTCTAGCAGGTCAGCTTTGAAGAACTTCAATGTGCCTGGGCTGTTATCCGCTATCTTATCTAGGTGGCCCACTTTGGCTTTGTCGTCGGGGTTGCGCACAGTCGCGTGCACGGTATTACCCGCATCGAGTAAGTTTTTAACTAGCCACGAGGCTACATAACCATTGGCGCCGGTAACTAGTACTGGCTTGTCTGAGCGAAGATTGATGTCCATAGGGTTGATCCTAGGTTGGTGAGATAGAAGAGGGTAGTGTAATGCGGATAGCCTGAAGAGACTATCCGCAGGGCTTATTTACTCAGGCTTTTTTAGTTTTGCGCTCTTGGAACCATTCGACGCTTTCTTTGTAGTCGAAAAGTAGAGAAATGATGTCGACGATCAAGACTGCCCAGACCACGTAGTAGATATTGCCGTCCGGCACTTCGCCTTTGATCAGCTTTATGGCTAAGTAGACAACTAGGATGGTCCAAGGAATGATGTGTGAGACGGCCATGGTCTTTGAAAAGGCTTTCTCAAAGTACATTACAAACATATTTGGAATCATGCCTGCTAAGCCGAGAATGGCAATCCACAAGCCTATTTCTTGGTCTAAAAATAACAGGCCAAGCATATTCACAGGAACAAGGATGCCGACCATCCATATTTTCACCCAGGTGGGCATGCTTAAAAATGATTGATAGAGTTCCTTCATAGTGTGTCTCTTTATATGTTTAGGTAAATAGGTTCGATTCAAAGTCCTTGTAGAGCGAATTTTTATTATGAATGAAAACATACTAAAAAGCCTCTAGGTATTATGATGATTTTTAAAAAAGTAATAAACTGCATTATCTCACCCCTTACTTAAGTTGAGGAGGAACTAGCGTTTAAGTCTCGCAAGGCGTTAGTAATATGAGTTTTTGTTATTTAACACCCGTCCAGTTAGCACAAAAAATGTCCACTTATCACATAGCGTCAGTGCATAGCCCTGCTACTATGATGGCACTAAAATTATTAAGTGCGACTATGTTCAACATCACAAAAAAATTCGGCAAGCTAACCTTGGTTGCCGCTCCAAAATTAATTAATACACCTCGCCCTATGACTCTGACAGGGGAAGGCTCCGGCCTGCAACTGTGCGAGAATATTGCCAATTTAGGGCTTAAAAAAGTACAGATTGTTTCCGATAAAGTACTAAATGAAATTGGCGTACTAGCGCCTTTAGCGGCCAAGCTGGAAAGCCACGGCGTGCAAGCCTTTATTTTTGATGGGATCAAACCCGACCCAACTCACGGCGTGGTTACTGAATGTATAGAGCACTTCCATGCTAATCACTGTGATGCAGTGCTGGCAGTGGGTGGCGGTTCATCTATTGATGCGGCTAAGGTTGTTGCGCTGGCGACGGCAAACAATAAAACCTCTAAGCAACTCATTGGCTTGTTGAAGGGCTGGAAGGCACCTAAGCCTTTCTTTGTGATCCCAACGACGGCGGGTACAGGCTCGGAAGCCACATTGGGTGCAGTGATATCTGATGATGAAACCCACCAGAAGGGTATTGTACTCAACCCCAAAACCATCCCTATGATGGTCGCGTTAGATGCGGGCATCATGTCGGGTATGCCGCCAAAGATTACTGCAGAAACCGGCATGGATGCACTTACTCACGCGGTAGAGGCGTACATCAGTGAAGTAAATACGGTAGAGAGTGATTTGCTGTGCCGTGCTGCGGTGAAGATGGTGTTTGAAAATCTACCCGTGGCTTATAAAGAGCCTAAGAATATGCAGGCCCGCGACGCTATGGCGCAAGCTTCTCACTACGGCGGTATCGCTCTGAATCAAGGTGGACTTGGCTATGTACACGCTATTGCGCACCAGGTTGGCGCTAACTATGGCGTGCCCCATGGCTTGGCTAACTCGATAGTGATGCCCCATGTGCTGCAATTTAGCCTATCCGCATGCGCAGGCCGTCTAGCTGACTTAGCCAAGGTGATCGGTGTTGCTAAAGAGGGTGATAGCGATGAGCGTGCGGGGCAGGCGTTTATTGATGCGGTGAAGCAGTTAATTATTGCTTTGAACATCAATACGGCCGTGCCTAGTATTGATAAAAAACATTTTCCCGACATGGCGAAGGCGGCCTTCAAAGAAGCCCACAACACCTATGCAGTGCCGAAGTATATGCAGACCGAAGACTGCGTGAAAATTCTGTCGGATATTGCCAGCTAAAGCCGCGCGTTAAATAAATATTTTCATTTATATCCCTATTCAGGCTAGGTAAACTGCTCGGCTGTTTTTTGTATTTTTGGTAGTTATGACTGATACACCCCGCCGCACTCGATTTATGGATAAGGTGAGAAATCACGCTGAACCGGCAGCCTCCGCGCAAGCGCTGCCGGTGCAGTATTTACGCTATCGCTTAGAGCCTTGCACTACCTCGTCCTTGTTGTCTTTGGCTGACTTGCAATTGAGTGTCATGATTGCCGGTATCGATCCGCGCTCCCAAGCATACAAGGAAGAGCCTTTTCCAATACAGCCTTACCAGCTAACCGCTCCACCTCGCTTTATGCAAGGCGAAGACTCTAATTTATTACACGAATTAGTAGATCTCGACGCCGCTTGGGTGCAGGCGAGCTCGCGGCGTGGTGTGCCCAGTGGCGATTTTTTTCGCCGCCTATTGAATACGGGACGAGTGTATTGGGAAGAGCATGAACAGCCATTGTGTTGCAATAATGAGCAGGTAGACATTCGCCCATATTGGCGCTGCGATGATAGTGGCTTGCAGTCACTGCAAGTACAAGGCAGGGGGATACAGTGTTTTGTCGATGCTCAGCCGCTACTCGCAGTGCATAGCAGTGGCAAGCACTGCACCGCCGTTAAACAAAGTTTACAAGGTGATGCATTAAGGTTCATTCAACAGCGCCCCTTGATTAGCGCACAGGAGTCTGCGACATATGTTGAGCAGCAGCGAGAAGTATTGCAGGCTGCACAACTACCTTTGCCAAAGTCCTTTGTCTTGAACTCAGTTGAGAGCGATATTCCCCAGCCTTGTTTAAAATTGAGTAGTGAATTACTTAGCAGTGCCCAGCGTCAGCCGTTGGATGTGATTACCCTGTCCTTTATCTACCCAGGCAAAGCCGAGTCCGTGCCTCACCCCTGGACAGGAGAAGAGCAACCCGTTGTATTGGCGACACAGTACAGTGAAGACGGTGTTTATGAGGTGGTGAGCAACCCCATTGCCGAGCAGGCCCAGCGCTTAGTCTTACAGCAGCACTTTCCGCGCTTAAAATATGTGGCGCGCCAACAGGGCTTTGTTTTGGATGGCGAGGAGAGCACGCAAGCTAATAGCCTGCACTGGCAGGACATTGTGCTAACTCAACTGCCACGCTTAAAGGAACTGGGCTGGCGCATCGTCGTCGCAGACGGTTTTCGTTATCACTATGCCCGTGTCGATGCTTGGTATGGACAAAGTCAAATTGCAAAAGAGGCTGAAGATTGGTTAGGGGTGGATATTGGTGTAGAAGTAGATGGGGAGAGAATTAACTTACTGCCGGTCTTGGCCGATTATCTGCAGCGTGAAAATAGCCCCTTAGCGCTACCTATATTACAGGCAATGGAAAAACATGAGCTCGTTTCTCTGCTCTTGTCGGGGGGACGTATTGTTGCCTTAGAAGCAGGGCGGTTATATCAGTTAGTCTTGGTGTTTACTGAGTTGCTGGGCAAGGCAAAATGGCAGGCGGATCAATCCTTAAAGATACCGCAAGCGCAAGCGGTACGCTTAGCGCAGTTGGATATGCAAATAGGTATAGAGAATGATCTTAGCGATATTCCTGCCTTCACGTGGTTGAATGAAGCTGTCTACCCCGACGCATTACAGCGTTTGTGGAACCCGCCTGCGCTGTCAGCCCCCGAGGATTTTAATGCCCAGTTGCGAGACTATCAGTTGCATGGCTTGGCGTGGATGCAAAGCCTCAGTCATTTGAATATGGGAGGGATTCTTGCGGATGATATGGGGCTGGGTAAAACGATTCAAACCCTAGCTCACTTAAGTCTTGAGAAACAGCAGGGGCGCTTAGCACAGGGGGCACTGATTGTTGTGCCGACTAGCTTACTGTTTAATTGGGCGCGAGAGTGTAGGCAGTTTTCGCCACAATTGAGTTGCCAAGTGTTACACGGCACGGCTCGACATGATTATTTTTCTAAGTCTGCAGATATTTATGTCACCAGTTATGCCTTGGTGTTGCGAGACAATGAACACTGGCAGCAGAAGCCGTTGAGCTATGTGATTTTGGATGAAGCACAAAATATTAAAAACCCGCGCAGTCAGGCGACGCGTGCAATTAAAAACTTAAATCCTCAGCGGCGCTTGTGTTTAAGTGGCACCCCCTTAGAGAATCACTTGGGCGAGCTATGGTCGTTATTTGATTTTGCCATGCCTGGTTTTTTAGGTAACGAGGCAGAGTTTAAGCGCGAGTTCCGCAAGCCCATTGAACAGCAGCAAGATGAGCATCGCCAGGCCGCGTTGTTAGCGCGGATTAGCCCGTATATGTTGCGCCGCACTAAGAATGAAGTTGCCAAGGAATTGCCGCCTAAAACAGAACAGCTATGCACGATAGCGATGGGTGAAGTTCAGCGAGATTGCTATGACATGGTGCGCACGATGGCACATCAAAATATGCAGGAAATTCTTAAACAACAGGGTGTGTCTGAGTCTAGAATCAATATGCTAGATGCTTTGTTGAAACTACGCCAAGCTTGTTGTGATCCGCGCTTATTGCCCGCGCACTACCATATGCCCGAGCCTGAAAAGCATTCAGCGAAACTGCAGTTCTTGATGGAAATGTTGCGTGAGCTGGTGCAGGAAGGGCGTAAAATAATCGTCTTTTCTCAGTTCACTGGAATGCTGGATATTATGGTGCAGCAGGCGCAGGCCGAGGGTATTAGCTATTCTTTACTAACTGGGCAGACGCGCCAGCGTGAGCAAGAAATTGATCGCTTTCAAGAAGGTGATAACAGTGTTTTCTTTATTAGCCTTAAAGCGGGGGGCGTGGGTTTGAATTTAACTGCTGCGGATACCGTGATTCACTATGACCCATGGTGGAACCCCGCAGCGGAGCAACAGGCGACCGATAGGGCGTATAGAATTGGCCAAGACAAGCCGGTGTTTGTGTATAAATTGATTGCTGAAAACACCGTCGAAGAAAAAATTCAACAGCTACAGCAGCGCAAGCAAGCATTAAGTAATAGCGTTTATAGTGTTGCAGAACATCGCTCTGAAATGCGTGCCGATAGTGAGCTAGAAGGCCGCTCTCGCGCGGGCATCAGTGAACAAGAAATATTGGCATTGCTGGCAGGCGATGACTTGGAAGTGGATGCAATATGAACGAAGTTAAACAATTAGAGCAAAGCGTAGAAGAGCAGATCAGTACCTCAGGGCTATTCTCGCCAATAGAATGGTTGGTGACCGCAGGCTACTTATCTTATAGCGAAGCGGAAGTGCTACAGCAACAAGCCGACTGTGATTTGGAAAGCTTGTTGGGCGAGGCAGCAGATAGTAAAACCTTACGCGATAGGCTAGCCGTGTGTGTGCGCTATGCAAAAAAACGCGGCCTGTCAGAACAGCCAGCCGATGAACGCATGTACAGCCTTAGTCAAGACCGTGAGCTCAATACCTTGCTGAACTATGTGTGGGAACGCGAGAGCCAAGACACGCCGCAATTAGATATCTTTGCAGACAATCGCAGTGTGATGTTGAGCAACGATATTTGTATCGCCCTAGCTCAGCATCAGCGTGAACGGGCTCAACACCTTATCGACCAGCTGTACAAAGAAGATAGCCAGCATAAATACTTACGTCACTACGACGACTTACTCGGCTACAGTCACTACATTGTCACACCCCTAGAGGCGGATATAGAAGCGCTGGAAGAAGAAGTTCTGGGCTTACAGGAGGAGATTTTTCCAGCAGCACAATCCTGTATGCGCCAACACCTACGCCGCTACTTTGTGCCTGCCTGGCAGCGCATTGCGGATGCGGCAAAGGGCTCGGCGTGGGAAATAGGTAACTCGTTAGTTACGCACCCCAGTTATGCCTTAATGCAACTGCCGAATTGGCAGGGTGTGAGTGATAGCGTGTTGGCTACGGTGCAATTTACTCACTCTGCAGAACTGATACAGCGCCTTGCTATCGCCCAATTGATGCAGGCACAAACTCAGAAAGAACAGCGCTTTAATTATTTCATAACGTGGTGTTTATTGTTTTGCTTGCACCCAGAACAGGCGCCGGATTTACTAGAAAAGCAGAGCCCGATTGATTACGCCCTGAAGAACCATTGGCAGCGCTATGAAGATTTAGAGTGGGAGGAGCCGGGTTATGTGTTTGCTGGCTATGTGCTGATACAAGAGCAGGGCTTGGCTCATTATGTAGACAAACATCCCTTGCGCGAACTGTTCTTGCAGCAAAAGGAATTGTCGCTGGTGTATCAGCTTATCCAAGCTCGTCAGCAAGGTGCTGACGAGGCGGGATTACGCCAGCAATTGCAGCAGGCGAGCCAGACGTTGTTGACGTTGTATTTGCAGCGGGTGGGGTGATGCGGATGGGCTATCTGCATGGGGTAGGGTGGATTAGGTGTCGCCGTAATCCGCCGTGTGGGAATAAGAGTGTTGGTGGGTTACGCTGACGCTAACCCACCCTACGGGCT
>CAZBWS010000006.1:0-9496 GCA_964495705.1 uncultured Gammaproteobacteria bacterium | reverse complement strand
GTGTGGGAATAAGAGTGTTGGTGGGTTACGCTGACGCTAACCCACCCTACGGGCTAGGCCTTTACCCATTGTAAGCCTTGTGCGTCAATTACAGCCTGATAGTGAGTTGTAAATATAGGTAGTAACCACTTTCTTAAAACAGGGTGACTCGTATTAGAGTTGTGTAGAAAAAGTATATCTTTTGAACCTCTAGATATCACTGCTATAGCGCTGATATATTTTTTTCGCTTTGTGAATAATCCGTCTTTTCGGTTGATCTCTAATGCAGTGCCGTCAGTGTTCTCTATGAACGATGCAGTACCGAGCATTGCGGTTTTAATATACTGCAAAAGCAAAAAATCCATTGTGGCAAAACCCCTTGAGTCATGAAGAACTACAACGCAAGGGCTGTTTGTTACGCCGTATTTCTTAAATTGTTTTGCAGCAGATTGAATGCTATTTGAAACTCGTTTAGAATTAATGCTGTATATATCATTGCAGTCATTTTTAATGTTTTTCAATATACCTTCTTCGTCTGGGTTCTCTTTGAGCTCTTTTACTTCCCAGTAGCTTTCTCTTCCACCAATAGTAACTTTATAGTCGGGCGTAGGCGTTGTGCTCTCAGGTATTTTCTGAAAACTAATGTTTTTTGATAAAAGCAGTTTTTCGAACAAGATTTCAGATTCTGTCACTATATATTCTCTGTTATAACAGTATATTAACGACACCATTTAACGACAAAAGCCTCTATGCGGATAGCCTCTGCAGCCTATCCACATACCCTTCTATTTAAACTCCAGGTTCTTATCCTTAAACCGCGCAGACTTAAACATAGCCAAGTCTAAGCTATAGTTTTGGTAAATCTTCCAAGGCAGCTTGCTGCCTTGTTGAGGAATGTCGCCCTTGGCGCGCTGTACATAGCCTGACTGTAAATCCAAGAAGGGTTGCTGGGTTACGCTGGCGTCGTTGTTGACCGGCATGACTTTGCGTAACCCTTTCTTGTCCATGTGATTGATCAAACGGCAAATATACTCACTGATTAAGTCTGCTTTTAAGGTCCATGACGAGTTGGTATAGCCAAACACCATGCCCATATTGGGTAGCTGCTCTACCAGTGTGCCGCGATAGATCATTTTGTCGCTATAGGTGAATGCCTTGCCGTCTACCTGCAGTGACATATTGCCCATCAACTGCACATTAAGCCCTGTGGCTGTGATGATAATGTCGGCGTCTAAATGCTCTCCTGACTTTAATTGAATGCCCGTTTTATCAAAGGCCTCGATATGGTCGGTAACAATGGAGGCCTGCCCGTTTTTAATCGCTTTGAAAAAGTCTGCATCCGGCGCAGCACATAGGCGTTCATCCCATGGGTCGTACTTGGGGGTGAAGTGGCTATAGTCAAAGTCATCTGGCAGGCGACGCTGGTTGTGCTCTTTGATAAAGGCCTTCATCTTTTCTGGGAATTTTCTAGCGTATTGGAAAAAGCCCATGCCAAAGGCAATGTTGCGCGCACGTATGGCTTTATACACGGCGGACTCGGGCAAGTGCCTGCGCAGCTTGTCCAACATCGGGTCTTTTTGCGGCACGCCTAATATATAAGAGGGCGAGCGCTGTAACATGGTCACATGTTCGGCCTGCACTGCCATGGAAGGTAATAGGGTGATAG
The DNA here is from genome assembly GCA_964495705.1 of uncultured Gammaproteobacteria bacterium. GTDB lineage: Bacteria > Pseudomonadota > Gammaproteobacteria > HTCC5015 > HTCC5015 > CAZBWS01. Next base: position 7,851 of record CAZBWS010000006.1, on the reverse strand, counting down.
CCGTCGCGCCACTGCCAATAATTACGACTTTTTTATCGCTGTAGTCTAGGTTTTCAGGCCAATGTTGAGGGTGAATGATTTGGCCTTTGAATTTTTTACTGTCTTTAAACTCAGGGCTAAAGCCCTTTTCGTAGCTATAGTAGCCGGTGCAGCACAGCATGAAATTACACTTGATTTGCTGAGGCTCCCCATCCACTTCCACATCCAGTGTCCACAGCGCGTCAGGGCTAGACCAAGATGCGCCCAATACCTTGTGGTTATAGCGAATCTTATCCGTCACCTTGTGTTCTTCAGCGGCTTCAATGATGTAATTGCGGATATCTTCGCCATCGGCAATGGGCTTGCCCGCAGTCCAAGGCTTAAACTTATAACCCAGCGTGAACATATCAGAGTCAGAGCGAATGCCGGGGTAGCGAAATAAGTCCCATGTACCGCCCATGGCCTCTCGCCCCTCTAAAATGACCACCTTTTTGCTAGGGCACTGCTTAGACATATGGCAGGCGGCGCCGATGCCGCTAAGGCCAGCGCCGATGATGACGATATCGATGTTCTCTGGTTGCATAGTTGTGACTCTTATTATCTGTAGGCTAATAATGTCTCTTTATTCAACGAAAGTGAACAGGTTATTCGGTGACAGAGTAGGGGTGATTTGAGGACAGAAAGCAGCCTATCCGCATAACGCTAAGAACTCACCTGCACGGCATTTTCAGCTTTAGTTGGCAGCGAATACTTAAATATACGTTTAAGCACCGTTGAATACTGCTTGATAAAGCTGCCTTGGTTGTAAGGGATATTATATTTCTTTGCCACAACTTCAACCTGCTTAGACATTTCCACATAGCGGTGGGCAGGTATGTCAGGGAATAGGTGGTGTTCAATCTGGCAGCTGAGGTGCCCGCTCATAATATGTAGCCAGCGCGGGCCGGTAAAGTTAGATGAGCCGAGCATTTGGCGATAATACCAGTGCCCTTTACTTTCTCCTTCGCATTCGGCTTCGCTGAAGGTGTGTACGTCTTCGGTAAAGTGGCCGCAGAATATCACCGTGGATGTCCATAGATTACGCAGCAGATTAGCGCAGAGGTTGCCCAATAAAACAGGTAGCGCTACTGGCCAGCAGATCAAGGGGAAAAATATATAGTCCTTAAAAATTTGCCTAAAGCCTTTTTTGAAAAAGGCTTTTTTTAAAGTTCTGTGCTGTTCTTTGTCAGCATCTTTTTTTCTACCAATAAATACACGTTCACCTGCTAACTCGTGATAAGCCACGCCCCATTCAAATAACAGGCTGAGGTTGATATAGGTAATAAACTGCCAAGTATTTTTTAGCTTCCAGCGAAAATCATCACTCATGCGTAGCAGGCCATAGCCAAAATCACGGTCTTTACCGATGATGTTGGTATAGCTGTGATGCTCTACATTGTGTGTTCGCTGCCAAGATTTTGCATCACAGGCAATATCCCATTCATAGGTTCTGGAGTTAATGCTGGGATGGTTCATCCAGTCGTATTGGCCGTGTAGTACATTGTGACCAATCTCCATATTGTCGAGAATTTTTGCACCGGCTAATAACAGTACAGCGATCAGCCATAACCCGGGTAAGAAAAATCCAAGGGGCATTAATACCCGCGCACTGATTTCCAGTATGCGCTGAAGTCGCACCATACGCATTATATAGTTGGCATCGTACTGACCAACTTTGTCACAGGCCTGTTCGCGTATAGCGTTTAAGTCTATTTCTAAATTTTGTAATTGTTGAGGGGAGAGGGTTTTCATTTATAGTCTCTTCACAAGCAAAGGCCCCTCGCAGTGTGCGGGAGCCCGTTAAATTCAATTTTTTTAAATTAAGCCACAGCTGATTTAGGGCTTGGTAAGGAGTGTACTAAAATACGTTTGAGCACGGTACTGTACTGACGCAAGAATGACCCTGTGTGGTACGGGATGCCTAGCTCTTTGGCGACCGCTTGTACTTTAGGTGATATTTCTGCATAGCGATGCGCTGGTATATCGGGGAACAAGTGGTGTTCTACTTGAAAGCTAAGATTGCCGCTTAAGGTATGCAGCAATGGGCCGCCGCTAAAGTTGGCAGAGCCCAGCATTTGACGGTAATACCAGTGACCTTTGCTTTCGTTTTCACATTCTTCTATGGAAAAGGTTTCTACCTCTTCTGGGAAGTGACCGCAGAAGATAATGGTAGAGGACCATAGATTGCGAATGAGATTGGCAACGATATTGCCCAATAGCACTTGCAGGAAAAATGGGCCAGCAATTAAAGGAAAGAAGATGTAGTCCTTAAATATTTGGCGTACGCTCTTCTTGCCCAGCTGTTTTAAGAAGGGTAGCTTTTCTTTCAGGCTCACATCGCCTTTCAGAATGCTGTTAAAATTGAGCTCATGCAGTGCCACACCCCATTGGAAAAAAATACTCAGAAAACCGTAATAGACGATTTGAAATAAATTGGCAGGATGCCACTTTTCTTCATGGGTTAAGCGCAATACGTCATAGCCGTAGTCGCGGTCTTTACCGAGTATATTGGTATAAGTGTGGTGTTCGTGGTTATGGGTTTCTTTCCAAGACTCCCCAGGGCAGGCGGTATCCCAGTCATAGGTCTTAGAGTTAATGTGCGGATCATTCATCCAGTCGTACTGGCCATGCATTACATTGTGACCAATTTCCATGGTCTCCAGTATTTTTGATAGCCCCAATAAGCTCGCACCCGCCGCCCAAGGTATGGGGTTGAAGCCAAACATAATCAGTAGTCGGCCACTGACTTCACAGCTGCGCTGAATGCGGATGATCTTGCGGATATGCTTTGCATCGCGTTCACCGAGATCTGCCATGACTTCATCGCGGATCTCGTCAAAGGATTTTTCTAGCGTTAATAGTTGTTCAGCATTAGGTTTTTGCATGATGAATACCCTTATAGGTCTAAGTTGACTTCGCCAACAGGAATAGACACACAAAGCTGAATATCTTCTTGTCCCGTGTCGGAGTAGCTGTCAGTTAAGGTGTTGTAGACGACACCACTTTTTTTACGGCAGGAACATTTGTGACAAATGCCCATACGACAACCGGATTCGGGTTGTAGGCCATTGTCCTCTGCTAATACCAGAAGGTTTTGGCTGTCTCCCATTTCTGCAGACTTGCGCGAGTGTGTGAAGTTAACGCTGCCAGATTGATCTAGCTTGCTAAAGTCCACAGGGGCGGGGCCAAATCGCTCTATGAAAATATTCTTGCTGTCTACGTCGCCAGTGATTAAGAGTTCTTGTATTTCTGAAATCATATTGTTGGGGCCGCAGATATAGATGTCATAGCTTAGGTAATCAGGACATTGTTGTTGAAGCTGTTCAAGGGATAGGTGTCCCACTTCTTGAGTGCTAATAAGATGTGTATTAATACGACTGCTGCTCGCTCCGAAGCTAAGTAGCTCGCGATTAAACAAATGCTCCCCATGTTCGCGTGCGTAATAGAATAAAGTGGATTTTTGAATAGGCCATATATCGGTCTGGCTTTGTAAAAAACTCCTAAATGGCGTTATGCCACTGCCGCCTGCGATCATTAAAATAGGACGAGATCTATCCTTTATAATGAATTCACCCTGAGCACTAGAGATGCCTACGGTGCTATGTTCGTCCAGTGCGGTCTTTAGCCAAGGGGTAATTCTGCCCTTATCTTGGGCGCGAATGGTGATTTCAATAGTTCCATACTGTGTGAACTGGTCTGGAGCAGATGAAATACTAAAGCAGCGCGTGACGTGCGCACCATCTTTAACGACCTGTAGTTCTATATACTGACCGGGTTGAAAGCCCTTCCATTTTTTATTGGGGCGAAGTACCAAGCTATAACAATTGTGGCTTTCCTCTCTGACGCGCATAACTTTTGCACGATAAGCCTGGGCGCTCCACATGGGGAATAGTGGCTGTATTAAGGGTTCTGCGTAGGCCTTAATATTGGCGTTATTAACCAAGGCCATAGAAAATTCAGTATAGGCTTTGTTGATCCAGCCATGTGTTTGCTTGTCTTGTAAAGTCGCCATTCTGTGGTGCTCTCATTTTAAGTGTGTACATTTGTACACTACTTTGTTTTGTTTTCCAATGATTATGTTTGGCGTATTTGACTTATTATTTTTTAAAGTTATTTAAAAACAATGGCTTATGTATTTTATTGTGTCGTGAAAAATATGTATGAATAAGAACTAAGTTTGTTTTTGCGTTTTAGAACTTGCTGAGCAAGACTATGCTGCATATAGGGTTTTTTTGTGTACACATGTTAAAGTTCGAGCAAGACAATAGCTTAACGAGTAAAAGGTCATGGTTAGCCAGGTAGACAGAAAATTAAGAACACGTAAGGCGCTGATGGATAGCGCCTTGGCTCTTGTAGCAGGAGGTAGTCATTATTCAAGCTTGAGTTTAAGAGAGGTTGCTAAGCGTGCAGGGGTCGTGCCCAATGCTTTCTATCGGCACTTTAAAGACCTTGATGAGCTCGGCTTAGCCTTGGCTGATGAGTTTGGCTTATTGTTGCGCCAGATCATGCGACAGGCTCGTCTACAAGGCTTGGCCGCAGACAGTATAATTTCAGACTCGGTTAATTTTTATATAGAGCATGTTCAAAAAGAACCGGCATTATTTCGCTTTATGGCACAAAGTGTAACGGGAGGGTCTCCTGCTATGCGTGAAGCTATACGCAATGAGATGGGGTACTTTGCTAAAGAAATGGTAATGGATCTGAGTCGTCTCGGTATACTCACTCATATCAGTGCAACAGATATGGATATGTTGGGCCACCTAGTGATTCAAACGGTTTTTGGAACTACAACTGAAGTATTGGACTTGCCAGAGAGCAGTGCCAATATGATTGCGGCGATTCGCGAGCGAGCGATAAAACAAGTGCGCTTGATTTTCTTGGGGGCGGGCAGCTGGCTTACGGAAAGTGACCGGCAAAAAAAGACGAAAGACAAGCGCAAGGAAAAAAAGCCCAAACTAGAAAAAGCTGAACGTGCTGCGCCAAAGAAAAAGTCATGAAAAAATCTTTTAAAGCTACAGATGGAAAGTTACGTTGTTGGTGGTGCGAGTCTACACCAGAATATATGAGCTACCACGATAGTGAGTGGGGTTACCCCGTCGATAACGATCAGCGACTGTTCGAGAAAATCTGTTTAGAAGGTTTTCAGTCCGGCTTAAGCTGGCTGACCATATTAAATAAGCGCGAAAACTTCCGCGCGGCTTTTCAGCAGTTTGATTTTTATAAAATCGCCCAATACACAGAGAAAGATGTTGAACGTTTATTGCAAAATGCTGGCATCGTTCGTCATCGTGGAAAAATTGAAGCGACGATTAATAATGCCAAACGCGCCCAAGAAATGGTGGTGCAGGAAGGTTCGCTCGCTGCCTTTTTTTGGTCTTTTGAGCCCCGCTCAACAACGGATGGGGTAGCGTTGGTGGCGACGTCCCCCGAGTCGATTGCCTTATCTAAAGAGTTAAAAAAGCGCGGCTGGAAATTTGTTGGCCCAACCACTGCCTATGCCTTTATGCAGGCGATGGGTTTGGTGAATGATCACGCCATTGATTGTGATTACCGCGAGGCAGCTGCCGCTGCACGCCAGCAGTTTCAAAAGCCGGTTTAGCTAAAAAACGTCTTTAAACTATTCTGATACGTCTGCTTCAACACTGCTTCCACACTGACACCTTTTACTTCGGCGACCTTCTCTGCAATGAAAGGTAAATAGTAGGGCGCATTCTCTTTGCCTCTATAAGGAATAGGAGTGAGGTAGGGGGAGTCTGTTTCTAATAGCGTTTGTTCTAGGGGTGTAATACCCACGACTTCGCGCACGTTTTCTGCTTTGTTAAAGGTGCAGATGCCGTTAAAGCCTAGGTTGAAGCCTTCGCCTAAACAGTATTCAGCAAGAGCGATACCAGAAGTAAAGCTGTGAATCACGCCTTTATTGGGCATCTCGTTAACGAAATTATTAAGAATAGCCTGAGTGTCCTCATCCGCATCGCGGGTATGAATGACCACGGGCAGTTTCCTCTCGACGGCAATCGCCAGCTGTTTTTCAAACACCGCACGCTGTACCGCCCTATCCGCGTTGTCGTAGAAATAGTCTAAGCCGATTTCACCGACCGCCAAAATCTTACTGTCATACAGGTTGCTGCGAATGATCTGCTCAACCTCGTCGTTGTACAGCTCCGCATCATGGGGGTGTATGCCTTGGGTTCCCCAGACTTGCTCGTATTGCTGGGTGATGTCCATGACTGTTTCTAAATTGTCAGGAGAGACCGCGATGGTGATAACACGCTCTACGCCAATAGATGCGGCCTTGTTTAAGGTTTCATCTAAAGGTAGCTCCTTTAAATAGTCTAAATGACAATGGGTTTCTATGATAGGTAAATCATAGTTAGGTATTTCACGTTTTTTCTTACTCATAGACTTATTTTAACTGATTGCTGGGAGAAGAAGAAAACGTTATTTTTGCGTGTGTACCAGCTGAATCGACAACAGCGCCTTGTTAGGTTTCTTAACCACTAGAACCCTCTCGTTTTACCGCTTTACTTCGTGTAAATCGCAATAAAATACTTACGCACGCATATGTGACTATTAGCCAAAACGAAGAAGACATTAGTGTGGGTCAAAGTGGCGAAGCCCACACAAAAGGTACAGCGCTTTGGCTGTCCAGCGCAACGCAGTGGAGCGTTTGTGCCCGCACTGGTTATACGCCCTCTGGTTTAACAATAACTGACATTACACGAAGCTCTCCTTCAAACTCTAAGAATATAACAGCTACGTTAGCTGTCCCATTTCTGAATTTACAGTCACCAACTACTGCCTTGGCTCCCTCAATGTCTAGGTCTTTGGGTGTTCCAACTGACATGCCCTCACACTTGTCAAAAGCGCCGAGATGTGAGGATTTATGCAGCATTTTTTTATATAAGCCTTTGTTTCCATCATAGCCCATTGGGTCAATATTCTTTTTGAGAGTTCCGATTCTCCAGTCGCTAGAAATCTCATTTAGCAAGGGGATGGTGCGGCCAGCATATTTCACGCCTTCCTTGTAGCTAGCAAATACTGAATAGCCAAAATATGCTAAACCGATCACTATGGCTATTTTGATGAATTTCACATTACATTCCTTTTCGTATAACGCCTGCCGTACAGACAGACAAATTGGTGTGCTTTTTGTGTAACAGTGGCACTAGCCACACACAAAGTGCAGCAGTTTGGCTGTCCAGCGAAGCGATTGTGCCGGCACTTGTTAGCCGCCTTTACCAATAAAATTATAAATTGTACGTAATTTCAAGAATACTTTTTTATTTTCATCTTTCAATGTGACATAAACTCTCCACTCACCCAAAGGGGCATTTTCTTCAGCTGTAAACTGTACTACCGCTGGTGAGAGCTGGATATATCTAGGATTTCCTTTCATTTCACCGTTTATACAATCAAAGGATTGTTCTTTTATTGATAATGAACCATCAGGTCTTTCAACTTTTAAAGTGCATTTGACATGAGATTTCCCATTTGCATCTACACCAGGATTTGTGAAAAAAGTTAGAACCATTAACTTATCACCAAGCTTTACCTCTTTCGCTTCGTTAAAATAAGGAATGGTATCTGGTGGCGTCGCCCATTTTTTTGCCAATCTAGGTCGGGCGTTACTAAAAGCCATGCAGCAAAATCATTCTTTACTTTTCTTGACTCAGTTTGAGGCCAACTAGATAAATCACTACCGAAATATTCCTGAGCATCAACAGGGAAACAAAAAAATAAGATTAATAGTTTAAGATGATTATTCATATTTTATACGGTGGTGTTCCCCACAAAAAATAGCCACTCAACTTATGCAGCTAATGCTGCGCTTTC
>CAZBWS010000005.1:35730-81438 GCA_964495705.1 uncultured Gammaproteobacteria bacterium | reverse complement strand
TATCTTAGAGTTATAACCCGCGCCACCATCGTCGTTAGCGGCAATCACATTACCGCCCGCACCTTTCAGGTAAAGGTAAGTATCAACACTCGACATTAGATACAGCTCTACCGTTGCAGCGTTGTTCAAAGTGAGCGTGTAGATCGGTCGCAGGCGTATTAAACGTCATCTCTCCTGCAACGGCGAAATGATCAGACAAGTCATATTTAGTAAACACATCGGCATGTGTACTACGCGGAATAATGACTTGGCTAGCGCTGCTAACAGGCTGCAAGTGGTTAACAGAGTACAATACGTAGTCTAGGTTCTCTGGTGCGCCATCTGTCCAGGCGTTGATGTTACCGTTATAGGAATGCGGGTAACCGACGCCATTACGAGGCGCTTCAGCCGCACCCAACACACTCAACATTGTGTAGTATTCAGATGCAAAATTAATACTATCTACATTTAAGTCTCCGGCAATAATCACTGGCTCACTCGCAGAAATATTTTTACTATCCACAAAACTGCGAATAACCTGAAACTGGCTTAGCCGTGTGGCTTGATTCTCAGCAGATGTCCACGCCTGCGTATGCGATCCAAACACATGATACTTATTACCTAGCTTATTAATACGTGCATACTTAACACCCTTCGCAGACAAACAATCTTCGGCATCACACTCACTAAAGACTCTGTGTGAGCTAGTCTCAATAGGCCAGCGACTAACAATTAAAACCCCACCATCTTCTATTGCGCCCGACTTATCGACGACCGATGTCTGATATGGATATTCACCCTTGATCGCATTCAAAAAAGTCTCGCGGCGACTGTTATCAAATAACTCAGAAAACACAATGGCGTCATAGCCATTTAGCTTGTTTTTCAACAAGTTCAAGCGTTCATTGACGTCTTTAGACACAATGCCTGGCAGCAGCGCCCAGACGTTATAGGCGAGCACTTTGAAGTTATTGCTAAGCCCGCGCTGAGGTGTTTGCTGCTGTGGTTGAATCACATAGTAGATATCATCACCGCTAACACGGGCATATTGCGCTCGAAAAGCGATATGAGTATTTGGTCCATCAAAGCTCTGAGTCGCCGAGTAAAGCCCACGGTCGGTATACCATGGTGTCTGTGCCATGCCATGCTTAATATTACTGAAATTCCAAGTGCCCGTTAGGTGCTGCTGCAATACCGCTGTACTACCATCTGGCGCGGTTACCGTTGTATCAAACTGATAAGACTTTCCCCACTTAATACCACTATCGCGGTTCATGTCCATATAGCGAACCGTAGCAAAAGGCGCAACGCTAGTAGCATGCTGACGCCAGTGCGTGCCCTTACTCAAAGAAGAACCTGTCTGGCTAATATTAAGACTCAAGGTCTTGTCCGTATTATTAGTTAAATAGACATAGGACTCTGCCCAGGCTGCCGTAGATAACAGTGTGGCAGCGGTAAAAAGCGCGATTTTCTTTAGCATTAATATCACCAAGTTATAATTGTGATGAAGATTCTAAAGAAAATGATTTAAAAGACACTAGGTCAGCGTGACAGTTTATTACTATCAAGTGCCAATATTCACTGTAGATTACACAACCGTATCTACTCAGTAGACAGAGACATTAAATCCGGATATCTATTTAGCGCGCGCTGTTTAAGCGCTGTTAAAGCAGCCACTTTTTCTTGGGCTAAGGCCACATAAGCCTGCTGCTTTTCAACAGGCAGCTGCATGGATTGCAGCGCCGACAAGCTCGCGTCTATTTCTACTATTGAAGGCGCCACGGATTGTACAAAGCGAGCCAACTCCAAACGACGCTGTTCTTCACTACCTTTAAAACCACTAGACAACAAACCTGCTACCTCAGGCAAAACCTGATCGGGTGTTAATGGTGTTTCTTCAACCACCGCGATAGGTTCAACTGGTAATTTAGGCTTTTCCGGCTCTGCCGCTAAAAGGTGCTTTACAGGCTTAGGCTTGTAGCCAGGGTCTAAACGCTCGTCTTGTACCAGGACTTGCTCTTCCCGGATATTACTGGGCAACTGAATATTGTTTAGCGCACGCTTTTCAGTAGCCGTAAAACCAGGCTCCATTACCGGCTGTGCCGAAACCGATAGAAACTGTATAGTCAAGCGCATCGCAATAATCGCCAATACAATAACCGTCACACCCACAAGCATTTTCATTCTTACACCCAACTTTATATATCACCCAAACATAACATTCATATACAAAAACTGCGTGCTTTAATCGCTTTAAAAAATCAACTCTGATCGCCACAATTATGCATGCTATTCCAAGTGTAGACACCGCTTATGATAGTCACCAACGGAATCTCCCTAGAGGTACATCAGACGGGGCAGCCTATTCAACGACGGCTGCCGATAAATTTTCCCTTGGCATCAAAGCTTTCCACCACAACCCTGTTTGCAGCTGTGATAACTCCACCTTCTCGCCTATTTTCGGGGTTAGTAGATTAACGTCATTCGCAAGCGCAGCAGCTTGCACTCGCTCCAATGGTTCATACCACGCGTGCAAGGACAAATCAAAAGTGCTGTTATGTACAGGCACCATATACTTACCCTGCACATCCATATGGGCCTGTACCGACTGCTCGGGCATCATATGTACATTCGCCCAAGTCTTGTTGTAGGCACCAGTCTCAATAAAGGTTACATCGAAGGGGCCGAGTTGCTCACCGATTAACTTAAAGCCATCAAAGTAGCCGCCGTCGCCGCTATAAAAAGTATTTTCCTTTTCACCTTTAATCACCCAGCTCGCCCACAAGGTTTCATCACCGTCAGTAATTCCACGACCTGAAAAGTGTTGGGCGGGTGTTGCCGTTAGTTGTACTGAACCGATATGGATAGACTGCCACCAGCTTAAGCCATGAACTTTCTGTGTGGGCACACCCCAGTCTTTAATTAAATTATCAACTCCTACAGGTACAATAAAATTGTCCGCCTTATCCTTCAGTTGCTTAATCGCCGTCTTATCCAAGTGGTCATAGTGATCATGGGATATGATCACCCCTCTTATCGGCGGCAATACAGCAATATCAATAGGTGCATCATGGAAACGCTTTGGCCCCGCCCACTGTACAGGGGAGGCACGCTCGGAGAACACTGGGTCGATTAGCCACCATTGCTGATCCAAGCTCAATAAAATAGTAGAGTGGCCAAGGCGGTAAAAGCTTAAGGCGTCACCGTGTTGTAACCCATCTGCATTAATTTTCTCTATGGGAATCACGCCATGTTTTGGCTCGCTCAGTTGATGCTTAGCCGTCACCCACTCCTTGGCGATCACAGGCACCTTAGCTAGACTACGTGTTTGAATGGGGTGAATATTTTGATATTTCCCATCCACTTTTCTTGCCTGTGGCAACTCTGTTTCCGCCATAGCGTTTCCCACTGTCCCCGTCGCGACCAGTAACGCGATTAATCGTAAGCTAAACATAACTTCATGATATGGCGCATTAATGTAAAATAAAGCCTCCTTGTCGCCTAAAACTTGTCATGTCATCTGAGCCACCCAAGAAACCCGACTTTATTGTGCCGCCTTGCCATGAAGTGGTCGAAATACTGCACGTTGATAACAGCTTCTTACTGGTTAACAAGCCTAGCGGACTCTTATCAGTACCTGGTAAAAACCCGCTAAATCGAGATAGCCTAATCGGCCGCCTACAGCAAGACTATCCCGAGGCGCGTATCGTCCACCGCCTAGACATGGACACATCAGGCATTATGGTCGTGGCATTAGGCGCCGATAGCCATCGCGCACTGAGCAAGCAGTTCGAGCAACGCAAAACCTATAAAGAATACACCGCTACCGTATATGGCTTGGTTGAGAAAGACACAGGCTCTATCGACTTACCCCTCATCTGCGATTGGCCAAACCGCCCCAAGCAAATGGTGTGCTACGAAAATGGTAAGCAGGCATTGACACACTATAAGGTACTAGAACGACAGGAGGATCGAACACGACTGCTACTCAAGCCCGTGACCGGGCGCTCCCACCAGCTGCGCGTGCACACCATGTCCATCGGCCACCCCATTCTCGGCTGCGAATTTTACGCCGACGAGACCGCCTTCGCCATGGCGCCGCGTTTACAGTTACACGCCACATGTCTGCACATTAATCACCCTGTGAATGGAGAGCGTATAGAAGGATTATGCCCCACACCCTTCTAGTATGACTTTATACAGTTGAATTTCAGCGTGAAAGGCGCAATAGTACGCGCGCATAAATCACTACAAGAGCATTGGGCTTAACATGGCGTCTCGCGCAGAAAAACGAAAGCAATACAAAGACAGCGTATACCGTGACTTAGAACGCATTATTCAAAGCCATATTCGTCGCAATGATAACCCTGAGCTAAAACAGCATATCCGCATCGTTAGTGAATGGCAGTCACAGCGCATTGGGCAAACCTATGACGATGTGGCTGCGCAAGATCGCTATGACCTCGCCCTGGCCTACTTTAAAGACGATATGTATGGAGCCAAGGATTATAGTAAGCGCGACGCAGACGTTAAAAAGGTCTACCCCATCGTTGAGCGCATTATGCCCAACCGTCTGTTCTATATTTTGGTATTCATTATGGAGCTAAATGCGTTATCTATGGAGTTAGATGAAGCTCAAGCCATTGAGCTCGTGAAGATGGGCGTGATCGGCAATATTACACCGGACAATTACGCAGAAGCCTACCGCAATAGCGCTCGCCGCGACGACCGCAAAAAGCAAATTGACCTTGTTTTGGAAGTGGGCTCAGAACTCGATAAATTAATGGGGAAAAATTACTTGGGTGGCTTTCTAAAAATAAGTCATAAGCCTGCCCATGCATTAGGTTTAGGCGAGCTACATGAGTTTTTAGAACGTGGCTATACTGCATTTATGAAGATGAAGGGGGCTAAAGAGTTCATCAAAGTAATCCGAACCCGCGAAGATATTCTGCTGGAAAATATATATACAGCTAAAGAAAGCCCCTTTGAACTTGTTAAAGACGCTATTAAATAAGAATTATTGCAAGCTTAAAGAACTATAGGACCTAACGATTTTACCAATAAAGCCTTCGTCTCTAAGCTGCTGTATGACCCGACTGTAACTTTCTGCTAGATCCTTATGACTTTCGCCTTTGGCTTTTGAAAAGCCTATGTGTTGTGGCTCCTTTGCAACAGTCAGGTCTAACTTCTTGAAACCGATCATTTCATTTAATACTGTTTGACTGTAATTGAAAATAAGCTCATTAAAAACGGCTGCATCAATACGCTTTAATTCTAACAGTTCTAATGCCTGTTTATTTGTATTCACCCAAACTCGCTGCATGTTTTTATAATTATCGAACTGCTTACTATAGCTAGTATCCCGAATTTGGGCGACGCGCCAGCCGTCAATATCTTCCAACATATTAGCCCTTCGATGACTGTCTTTGGGAACGACAAGTACCGCCGTCTCGTAACTCAAGGGGGCGCCGGCATAGAAAATATTTTTTTCGCGCTGGTTATTTCTATAAACACCAAAAACGGCATCAGCATCACCTTTTCTAACCTTAGCCATGGCTCTAGCCCAGGGGTAGAACTTAAATTCCACCTCATGCTTTAATCGCTTAGAAGCCTCCTTGAGAATATCAACATCAATGCCTTTATACTCGCCTTCTTCTATGTAGCTAAACGGGGGGAACTGCTCCGCAACCATTATCAAAGCTTCTTTAGCTGAAGCAACAGACGAAATAAGAATACAGAAGAGTAAAAGCCATATTGACTTCATGCTTGAAATACCACAATTTTTTGAAATATTAATATAACTATATTTTTCATAATTTTTCATAGAAAAATAGTAAGTAGGTCACAAACCCATACATTAAAACGAGGTATAATCTACATTATGCGCCAATTCAAGCCCTGCAATTATTCGCTAGTGAGTATTTATCACGTACTTTCTTTAAAGCACATCATCAATAAAACTAGAGTGTTACTAGTAAACCACGGTCAATAACGGTCCTCCTATGAAAATACCTTTACTCAGCCTTAAAGCCAGTAACAAAATCAGCAAGGATTGCTGGCAAGAAATCATTGATTTAGCCTCAGGGGAGCTCAGCAGTACTGAAGGCTTAGTTGCAGCACTTAAACAACGTCAACGTATTGCCCTGTATCGTTACAAGGGTGAAATTGTAGGTATTGCAGCCCTCGATATACTGCCAGAGGAGTTCGAAGGCAAAAAAGCCTGTGCCATCTACACAGGAAATACTTGGGTGCGTAATGACTTTCGCAATGCCAACCTAATTCAATCTTTGGCCTTCATATCCATGCTAGAAGCAAAGGCGCGCTACCCTCTACACCGCCTATATTGGTTTTTTGGCAGTAATAATTACATGAGCTACCGCTTAATGTACCGTAATTTCGATCAGTTTTGGCCATCCCCCAACGAGCAGACCCCCAACTGGGAACACAGCTATATGCAGCACCTAGGCATAACCTTCTTTGACGAAACGCTCAACAAAGACACGTTGGTTTGGAGTCAACCCTGTTCGCGCTCCTTTAAAGACAGTGACACTCAGCTGTCCGAAAAGCTAATGCAAGACACATACATTCAGTACTACCTCGAACGTAACCCAGGTTACACACAGGGCGACAGACTAATGTGCATGGCACCTCTTGACCGAAACACAATCCCCAATATAGTCAAACAAAGCGCCAAGCGGCTTTGGCGCTTAATGCAGGAATAGCTCTACCCCAGCCAGTGGCGGGGTAGCCCAAAGTGAGACGCTCCTACAGCAATGCGGATACGCTGATTTTGCCTTAAAATCACTATTCTTTAGTCGTTTATTAGGGTAGTAAAAATGATCGGTGAATTAATCAAGTCAGCCACACTTAGCAGCTTTACTAAACCTAAATACGGCTTTCTCGACACAGTTAGCAAAACGTATCGTGTGCTGCCTCAGCATATTGATTTTAATATACATATCAACAATGCAAAATATTTAGAGTTTTTTGAGCGTGGGCGCTGGAACCACTCGGTGCAAACAGGTAGCTTCAATCAGCTCATTCGACATGGCTACAACTTCATTGTTGCCGGCATCGACATCGGCTATATCCGCGAACTCAAATTATTCCAAAGCTTTAGCCTAGAGACGAGCTATGTAGGCTGGGATGAAAAATACTTCTACCTAGAACAGCGCTGCACCGTGAATGGTAAAATTCATTCCTACGCATTGCTCAAAGCAGTATATACCTACAAGGGAAGGCCAGTAGCGCCATCCAAGGTTTTTAAAGTATTAAACCTCAAAGTTAATACTATAAAGATGCCAGAACATATGGAATTATGGAAAAATCTAGCCAATGCCAAACGGGCTTATAGCGAGGCGACTTAGTGCGGTTTAACAACAGGCGTTTGCTGCAAACCCCGTAAATGTCTCTCATCAATACCGTGGTCATGTAATATTTGATGCCACTCTGGGGATGCTTTCAATTGTTGCAAGCCCCTATTGAAAGCACTAATCAACTCAGGTCCGTGGGGGTGGTTTTTAGAAACAATAAGATAGTAATGGTTTTTATTCACCGCCCAATTCAAATTCACCATCTCTTCAAATAGTTCGGGCTGCTGGTTAATCAACTCTTCACCTATCAGCAGGTCAATGGGATAAGCTGTCGCACGCTTGCGCTTCACCATTTCCATGCACGCCTGATCATCTGATGCTCTTACCAAACTCATCAAACCCTTCTTTAAAAAAGGCATCAGAGCAGCCGCAGCATAAGCCCTAGGCAAGCACCATGTATAACCGACAAAATCCTCTGGCCGAGAAAACAAATAGGCATTCTCACTGCGCACGAAAACAGTGACAGCCATGGGAAATAAAGGCTCTGAATACAAAAAAACCGCTTCGCGCTCAGGGGTTTTCATATAGGGGAAGGTTGCATCGAAGTGCTGCTTTTGGGTGCCCAGGTAACCACGCGCCCAAGGCAGGTAGATTTCATTCGCTGGCAGCTCACCCAACTCAAAGGCACGCATAGTGATTTCCGTTAAAAATCCCCCCGTCGCCATTTCTGAGCTAGTGTAGGGAGCAAAATCACCCGTAGCGATCATCAATGGCTCCGACTCGCTAGCTGCAGTGCCACCGAAAATAAGACTGAGAAAAATACATACCCATCGCATAACCCTAAGGATAAACCATTAAGCTAAAATGGCACAACTACTCTCCTTCGCGCTCACGGTGTTGTTGCTGCCTGAAAGAGGCATTCTGTAAAACACTTTCGCGCTCCTCGCTATTTGCGCCACCCCAAGCACATATTTCACTCATACTCCGGAAGCAGCCTAAACAAACATCCTTATCATCTAAGCAGCAACGACGAATACAGGGAGACATAACACTATTATCTGCGGGTATTTGCATGCTCTATTGTCCCTGCATTTCCTCGCGCACGGCCTTTACCTTGCCCTTCAATAAGAAAGATTTTTGTAGTGCCTTCATCGTCACGACGGCCTCTTCTACAGCTTCTATAGCGCGCTGAGTCGCCCTAGGAACCTGAGGTGCCAACTCGGCCATCGCGGGGGTAAGCTTATGAATCTCACTGCTCATCTCAGTCATATTACTAATGAGTACCGGCATACGTTGAGCCACCTCTGGGGCATGCTCAACCAATGCTGGCATTACCGTATTTAGCTGCTCTGCAACAGTCTGTAGAGTTTGTAGGTTTTTAACAAGCAATTGCTTTTCATTTAAAGCTCCCGTCATGGTCGCAACTTCGCGTGACATATTATTCATATTGTTAATAAATGGTTCCACCTGCTTAAGCAACTTAGTCAGCGGCGTTTTTACGTCTCGTTCATTTAGCGCATGAGTAAATATTTGCATATCACTAGCAATAGCCGACAACGTATCCATTAGGGGGCCAAGTAAGCGTCCGCTGAGTAGGTCGACTACATCAATACCGATGATACTGTCCACATACCCCCCTGCATCTACCAAGGCTTGACCCTCTTTGCCTATGGATAACTCAATCACCTTCTCGCCCACAATAAATGGGCGTATAACTTGCACATGGCTATCTTCGGTCACATAACTCTTGTACTTATCCAGCACTTCAAAAGTCACTTTAACTTTACCTGCCGATACCAGCTCAACATCTTCTACCCAGCCAGCCTGTAAACCAAAAATATTTACATTTGTGCCTACATGAATACCCCCAGCCGTTTGCAAAAAAGTGTGATAACTTGTTTTAGAGGCAAACCAACCTTTTTTAACAATCACCGCCGTCGTCAATGCCATTAAACCAATACTGGCAACCAGCACAAATAGCCCCGCTATACGTTCATATTTATTGAAATCTTGTTTCATCATCATGCCCTGATAATTTCATGGTTGTCAGCTTGAATTTGGCAACTGATTAAGCCATCCAAAAACGTCTCTTGGCGCGACACAATAAAGATGTGTTTTAGTTCGCCCTTCAATTTTTTATACTTTAATAAATCGGCCAGCGCCAGCCTATCCGCATTACACAAACCCGTAGTAGGGTGATCTAACAACAATAGTTGTGGGTCCAAAATTAAAGATCTAGCCACTACCGCTAAACGCTTAAAGCTACTAGACAACTCTGCAGGACGAACATCTTGTACTGACGTTAAACTAAACTGCTCAAGTAAACTGCTCACCTTGTACGCAATCTCGTCGGCGCTACCCAGCTGATGAAATAACAAAGGTAAGGCTAAATTTTCATAAACAGTTTTATTACTGATCAATCCCCCCTGCTCAAAACTATAACCTATGTTTAAACGATAAGGCAGGAAACCTGCAAAGCTTAACTGGCTAACATTAACTTCATTGATGTAGTAGCCGCCCCCTGTTGGCAGAACTAAGCCTGCCATTGCCTTGAGTAATAAAGACTTGCCTGCACCTGCTGAGCCACCCAGCAATACAATTTCATTTGCAGGAAACTCAAAATCAATGGCATCAAATTGTGTGCAGCCCTGGCCTCCTTGTAAACTCACCGCCCTAAAAGCTAAGCTCTCTATATCACTCACAAAGCCCCCCTGGTGGCGAAGAGTATGATGTAAAATAGTATTGATGAACCAATATTGAACGTGAAGATATAGGATAGGCAACGCATGACAGCCTTGGTCGTCGCGACAGGCACTTCATTGTGGCTGCGCCGAACCTGCAAACCATAATAACTGGCGATAGAAAATATCATCACCGCATTAACAATCACCTTAAGAATAAACAATACCCACGCTTCGGGGGAACCTAATGCCTCTAACACTACTGAAAAGTAAAAGCGCGGATCCATTTCATGTACAAAAGCAGTAAGGACATAACCTCCAACCAAGGCAAAAAACACAAAATAAAATGACAACGCACCAACACTGATAACGCCCCCCATTAAGCGCGGATAAACCACAAAACTATAGGGGTTTATACCCATCGCCTGTAATGCATCTATCTCACCATTGGCACGCATATTGCCCAACTCAGCTGCGACGGCGGTCGCAGATCGGGCAATAACAATTAATGCAGTCAACAGTGGCGCAACTTCACGCACAATCGTTAACGCCAAAAATTCGCCTATGATTTCTTGGCCGCCGAGCATATTAAACTGTGATACCGCCTGCCAAATTGCGGCGGCACCCGTGACGGTACTGAGCGCGAAAATGATCGGTAGCGCTTGCCAACCAATAAAGAAAATTTGTTCTAGCACTTCACCCAATATGGATCGAGAGTAATTCGGGCGCTCGTACCAAACCGAGCGCAGCGATACAAAGGTCAACTCGAAAATATCAATCAATAAATACACATGGCTGAGAATGCTCTTGCCCAGCCAGTCCAGCGGATAAAGGCATAATGAAATATTACTGCGGCTAGATGCCATTTAATGCCCCATAGGATATTTAAAAATCATAAGTCCACTCATCTAGGCAGGACCAACACTCTCGACGATGGCGGTGACCAAGTCACCCATAAAAAAACTGTCCTGAGGCTGTACCGCAACAGCATAACCTTGTGAGCGCAATAGATCGCCTACAACAGGGCCTACTGCTGCCAACTTCGTATTCAGCAAGGCTTGCTCTAACGTGCTTTCCATCTGTGTCTTGCGGGCTACACTTTGCAAGCGTTTAAGCTGTGGCTGGGATGTGAAGCAAATCATGTCCACGTCACCCGCTGCCATAACTTTGATCAAGGACTCCACTGACTCATTCTCAGACTCACTAGCGTATATATAAGGCGCCACCGTCGTTACATCCAATTCACGATCCGCTAAATAATCCATTAACTGAGTATTCGGGTCTTCCCCATAGAGTTGTACGGCGATGCGGCGACCACTTAAATCCATGTGCTCTAAGCTGGCGATAATCCCCGCTGTAGTAGGTTGCTCTCCTAGTATATCCGCACGTAACGCGAGTTCACGTAAGGCTTTTCCCGGCTTGGGGCCACGGGCAATTTTTCGGCTTTGATTCAATGCAGCCTTCCATTCGCCGAACAAGCCATGGCGCTCAGCCAGTGCATTTAAGCGTCGCAAACCTTCACCTGTTAAAATAATAAAATCGTCTGCTGGCTGGGCTATGAAATCATTTATCCAAGCTAAGGTTTTCGCCTCATCAGGAGCATCGTGAATACTCACCAACGGACAACGCAGAATGTCTGCGCCCTTTTTTTCTAATAAACGCGCCAGTGTGTCGAGTTGACGAGTTTCGGGGACAGCTATTTTTTGGCCGCTAAGTGGCATGTTGCGCTCCATCATTGTGCGGGCAAATTAAAATCGCCCTTAATTACAGCAAAGTGTACTCTATAGTACTAGTCTTAAAAAGATTGTTTGAAAAACAGGAGAAACTCCCCTAATTGAGCCTTCACAATACCCTAACTTACCAGTATCGTAATGACTTTTATCGGTATTAAATAACAACTATTCGTTATACAGCTAACTATGCAAAAAATAGACTCACTCTTAAAAAATAATCGCCAATGGGTAGCAAAGGTAGAGCAAGAACAACCTGGCTTTTTCCAGCAACTCAGCGAACAACAACACCCGGAATATTTGTGGATAGGCTGCTCCGACAGCCGTGTGCCCGCCAACACTATTGTGGGGCTGATGCCTGGAAATGTGTTTGTTCACCGCAACGTCGCCAACCAGGTTATCCAGACAGACATTAACTGTCTATCTGTGATCGAATATGCCGTCAAGGCACTAAAGGTGAAGCACATCTTAGTTTGCGGGCACTACGGCTGTGGCGGCGTGATTGCCGCCTTACACAATCAGAAAAATGGACTAGTCGACAACTGGCTGCGCAATGTACGCGACATCTACAAGCGCAACCAAACTGAAATTGACAATCTGGCCGATGACCACGCTCGTGCGGACCGCCTCTGCGAACTCAATGTTTTTGAACAAGTACGCAATGTTTGTCGTACTACGATCATGCAAGATGCTTGGGAATCCGGCCAAGAAATCACCGTAAATGGGGTTATCTACGATATCAAGGACGGCTTACTACAAGACATTGGTATCAGTATTGCTAGTGATCAAGAGCTACAGGAAAAGCTGGGGGTGTAGCCTGAGATGTCTCATATATGACAGCACTACAGATTAATTTCATGCTGTAACTATAATGTCACATAGTTTCTATTTAATAACTGCTATGAAAACCGTTAAAGAGTTGGGAATATGAGCGCCAAGAAAATCTTAGTGATCGAAGACGAGCAAGCCATTCGCGAAATGATTGGCTTTGCCCTGCGCCGAGAAGGCTATGAAGTCATGGATGCCAGCTCTGTATCTGCTGCAGAAGCGCTGCTTGCGGATAAGCTGCCCGACGCCATGCTGGTCGACTGGATGCTCCCTGGCGTCAGCGGTGTCGACTTTGTACGCCACATTAAAGAAGATGAACGCCTACAAGACATTCCCGTCATCATGCTCACCGCGCGCACCGAAGAAGATGACAAAATCACTGGTTTAGATGCGGGAGCCGACGACTACATCAGTAAACCATTCTCTCCTAGAGAACTCATGGCTCGCTGCCGCGCAGTACTGCGCCGCAGCGGCAAGGCCGATGTACAGCTCTTGCAAGTGGGCGATCTAAGCATGGATATCGACTCCCACCGCGTCACTTATAAAGACGAAGTGGTCGACCTTGGGCCTACAGAGTACAAGCTACTTCAGTTCTTAATGGAGCATACAGACAGGGTCTATAGTCGTACGCAATTACTGGATCATGTTTGGGGACATAATGCCTACGTTGAGGAGCGCACCATCGACGTACACGTACTGCGTCTACGCAAAGCGCTCACTCCTGTTGGCTGCGACAAAATGCTGCAAACTGTGCGTGGCGCTGGCTATCGTTTTTCTGCATAATCCTGCACTGAATCTACTTATTTTCACCACAGGACTATAAATATGTTTGCCAATGGCTGGGCAAGTGAAAAATGGCGTTTAGCCTGTGTTCTATTGCTCGCCTGCGCAATAGGCCTGATTTCAGGCTATTGGGCGATCAGCTTCCTACTCTGTATTTCACTTTATCTCGCATGGCACCTTGCACAATTACGCCGTGTCGAAGCTTGGCTACACAGCAAAACGGGCGAAGACAGCGCGCCTGTTGCCTTTGGTCTGTGGAACGACTTAATCAACCACATATTTCGATTACACAAACTTCACCAGAGAACTCGGCAACGTCAAGAACAACTGATACAGCGCTTTGAAGAAACAGCTCAAGCTACACCCGACGCAACTATCATCACCGGGCCCCACGGCGAAATTCGCTGGGCTAACGCTGCTGCCGAACGCTTTATGGGTATCCGCAACCCTGGAGACCTCGGTGTGAGATTAGCCAATCTCGTCCGCAACCCCAAGTTCAATGCCTTTATTCAAGACTGTGATACAGATAGCAGCTTCAATATGCTCTCCCCTACACAGGAAGATCGCCACTTGAACATCCGCGTCGCGCCCTACCGCGACGGCGAACGCCTAATTACCGCACGGGACATATCGGACTTAATCTTAGCCGACGAGATGCGCCGCGACTTTGTATCCAATGCCTCTCACGAGCTCAAAACCCCTTTGACAGTAATGACAGGCTATATGGAACTACTTGAGGATGAGCCCTCAATCAACGCAGAGTTAAAACCCCTTGTTAAAGCCGTATCTGAACAGACTATCCGCATGCGCAGCTTGGTTGACGACTTACTCACCCTGTCTCGCTTAGATAGCGGCAATACCCAGCAACGCGAAACCGTTATGGTCGCCGCTATGCTAGGCAGTATCGTTGAAGACGCTTTACACCTAAGTGAACAAAGTCACCCTGATAATATTCATCAAATAGAATTACAAGCCGATGCGGAGAAGCAAATAGAGGGGGTTTATCAAGATGTTTTCAGCGCATTCTCTAACCTTATATTCAATGCAGTCGCCCATACCCCTGGGGGCGCATTAATTAATATCAGCTGGCAGCAAGAAAATGAATTTGCGGTTCTGCGCGTCAAGGATAGCGGCACAGGCATTCCCGCACACCACCTTAGCCGCCTAACCGAACGCTTCTATCGTGTACAACCCGGCCGTGAACGCAGCCAAGACAATGCTATTAGTGGAAAAGGCACAGGATTAGGCCTCGCCATCGTTAAGCACATCATGCAAAGCCACGACGGACACCTAGAAATAGCCAGCCAGGTTGGAAAAGGCTCAGAATTCTCTTGTTTTTTTCCTTTAAAATCATAGCCTTACACCCTGTCACAAAGCTGTCACATAAGTTTAATATTCTTGTCACCGTTCTAAGTAACAATGCTCGTACTTAAAGTGTTGCACGGGGTAAGCCCCGGTAGCAGCTAAACATTGGAGTTTAGCCCGAGCGGCACTTGAGCTTATGTTTAACTACACAGGTATTTGAAAATGAACAAGACTGTACTTTTGGCATCTGCCGCACTAGCAATCTCTACTCTGTCTCAGGCAGCAGTAGCACGTGACCACATTGAAATCGTAGGTTCTTCAACGGTCTACCCTTTCGCAACCGTTGTTGCTGAAAAATTTGGTAAGGCCACTAAATTTAAGACGCCAAAAATTGAATCCACCGGTTCTGGCGGCGGCATGAAGCTGTTCTGTAAGGGCTTGGGCGAAGGTACCCCTGACGTGACTAACGCTTCTCGTCGTATCAAGATGAAAGAGTTCAAGAAGTGTCACGCTAACGGCGTTAATGACATCACTGAAGTTTTGATCGGTTATGACGGTATTGCTCTAGCGAATTCGAAGAAGGCTCAGCAGTTCGAGCTAAGCCTACGTGACATCTACTTGGCTCTAGCCGAACATGTGCCTGCTAAAGACGGCTCTGAGAAGCTAGTACCTAACTTCTACAAGACTTGGGATCAAGTAAACAGCAAGTTGCCTTCTACCAAGATCGAAGTATTGGGCCCGCCACCGACTTCTGGTACTCGCGACGCATTTAACGAGCTAGCTATCGAAGGCGGTTGTAAGACTTTCCCTTGGTTAAAGGCGGTTAAGAAGCAGGACAAGAAGCTGTACAAAAAGCAGTGCCGCACCATTCGCGAAGACGGCGCGTACATCGAAGCGGGTGAGAACGATAATCTAATCGTCCAGAAGCTAGAGGCTAACCCTAATGCACTAGGCGTATTTGGCTTCTCTTTCCTAGATCAAAATGCGGATAAGGTACAAGGCTCTAAGGTTAACGGTAATGCGCCTACTTTTGACAGCATTGCAGAAGGTGACTACAAGATCTCTCGCCCACTGTACTTCTACGTCAAAAACGCTCACGTTGGCAAGATCCCTGGCATTGCTGAGTTTGTTAAGGCATTCGTAAGTAAGAAAGCATCTGGTGCAGAAGGCTACTTGACTGACAAGGGCTTGATTCCTTTAGACAAGGCTGCCCATAAAAAAATGGCTAAAGCCGCCAAGTCGATGAAAAACTTAGCGCTTTAATAGCTATCAGGTTGGGCTTTCCACTATAATCCCAATCGACAAAAGAGGCTGGTCATCCAGCCTCTTTTGTTATTTACAGCTGACGAATAACACTCGAAAGCTTTTTGCAGGAGCCTACCCATAGTAGGCTCGCGCAAAAACCTTTTACAACCCTTAGGGAACAGCAGAGATACTCATGCAAGCCTCTACTTTATTCATTTTTGTTGTAGCCCTGTGCATAGCCGGCTACTACTTCGGTTATAAACGCGCCGTAGACCTGTCACGCAACACCGGTGGCATCAAATCTCTACACTCCTTGCCGTCTTACTATGGCACTTGGGCCGTTTTGTGGTGCGGCATCCCTGCAGTGGTCATCCTGGCCGCGTGGACCTTCTTTGAAAACCCGATTCTTAGCAGCTTATTAGCCAAGGACATGCCAGCGCACTACCAAAGCATGAGTGACGCCGAGCTACAGCTCAGTATTAATAACATCAAGAACTATGCGGCCGGCGCTGTCGTCACCGACGATTCAGATGACGTTAAGGCCGCCGCTGAGCACTATTCTCGCCTTAAAAACATTAGTTCTATGGCTCTTGCTGTTCTTACTTTTGTTGTGGCTATTTTAGGTACTTTATTTGCATGGAAGAAGGTTAGCCCCGACTTTAGAGCGCGCGACAAGGTAGAAAAGTTTGTACGATTCTTTCTCGTGTCCTGTGCGAGTTTAGCCATCTTAACCACCGTTGGCATCGTGCTATCGGTGTTGTTTGAATCAATCCAGTTCTATCGTGAAATTCCCTTTTGGAAGTTTATGTTCGGTACTCACTGGAGCCCGCAAAGCGGATCCTTTGGTGCGATTCCGCTATTTGTGGGCACCTTGCTGATTTCAGCCATTGCCCTCGTCATCGCAGTCCCCGTGGGCTTGATGTCGGCCATCTATCTTTCAGAGTATGCTGGCAACCGTTTTCGCTCTGCGGCCAAACCCGCCCTAGAAATTCTGGCGGGTGTGCCTACCGTGGTATACGGTTTCTTCGCGGCGCTCACGGTGGCCCCCTTTATTCGCAATACCGGTGAAGGCATGTTCGATATCGCCGTCTCTTCAGAGAGTGCACTGGCCGCGGGTTTTGTTATGGGCATGATGATCATCCCCTTTGTATCGTCGCTATCTGATGATGTGATTAACGCAGTTCCTCAATCCCTGCGTGACGGCTCCTACGGTCTTGGTGCGACTAAGTCTGAAACCATCCGCCAAGTTATTTTGCCTGCTGCCCTGCCCGGTATTATGGGCGGCGTTCTATTAGCAGCATCTCGTGCCATTGGCGAGACCATGATTGTCGTAATGGCTGCTGGCCTATCCGCAAAAATGACGATCAACCCTCTAGAAGCCGTAACCACTGTCACCGTACAAATGGTGACCTTGTTAGCGGGCGACCAAGAATTTGATAGCCCTAAGACCCTGGTGGTATTTGCCCTGGGCCTAATGTTATTTGTGACCACTCTTATTCTGAACATCGTCGCCCTACGTGTGGTGCGTAAATACCGTGAACAATATGACTGATCCGACTATGAACCCCAACTCCACCAGCACACCCGCGAAAAGCAGTAGCTTTGAGATCATCGAAGCGAATCTAGCCAAGCGCTATGCCAAAGAAAAGCGATTCAAAGCCCTAGGCCTGATCTCTATCGGCTTTGGCATTGCCTTTTTGTTGCTGCTATTTAGCACCATTATTGGTAACGGCTATACCGCCTTTCAGCAATCAGAAATCCAACTAGAGATTTTCTATGATGCGGATGAGCTAGAAATCACCGACGTTAATAACGAAGATGAAATGCTGGAAGCTGATTTCACCGGCTTAGCGCGAGATGCACTCGCTAAACTGTTCCCAGAAGTATCTGGGCGTAAGCAAAAACGTGCACGCAATCAGCTGATTAGCTCTGGTGTTGATATTCAGCTGCGTAACTTGCTTGAAGAAGATCCCAGTCTGCTGGGTAAAACAACCAGCGTATGGGTGCTGGCCGACGATGACGTAGACGCCTATATGAAGGGCCACATCAATCGCAAGCTACCCGAAGACGACCGTCGCATTAAAGATTTTCAGCTGGTGTGGATTGACGCTCTGGAAGCCGCTGGCAACCTTGAGCTGAAATTTAATACCGTGTTCTTTACTCACGGCGACTCCCGCGAGCCCGAGCTAGCGGGTATTTGGGGCGCGGTGAAAGGCTCTTTCTATACTTTGATGGTCACCCTGCTGCTGTCCTTCCCTATCGGCGTGGCAGCGGCGGTTTATCTAGAGGAATTTGCCAAGCAAAATCGCTGGACCGACCTGATTGAAGTGAACATCAATAATCTAGCGGCCGTACCATCCATTATCTTTGGTCTACTAGGTTTGGCTGTATTGCTTGGCTTCTTTGGCTTGCCTCGCTCTACGCCACTCGTGGGCGGCATGGTGCTAACCCTGATGACCTTGCCGACGATTATTATCTCGGCCCGAGCGGCGCTAAAATCTGTGCCGCCGTCTATCCGTGAAGCGGCTATTGGTATGGGCGCATCCCCTATGCAGGTTGTCACTCACCACGTATTACCCTTGGCGATGCCAGGCATGCTCACCGGCACCATCATCGGTATGGCTCAAGCGCTGGGTGAGACAGCACCCTTATTAATGATTGGTATGGCGGCGTTTATCGTCGATGCGCCACAAGGTATTGTCGATCCATCAACCGTATTACCTATGCAAATTTTCCAGTGGTCGGACAGTCCCGAGCGCGGCTTTGTAGAGCGCACCTCTGCGGCCATCATCGTATTGCTGTGCTTCTTGGTATTTATGAATGCCCTCGCCGTACTGCTACGTAAGAAGTTTGAGCGTCGCTGGTAATTGACGAAACAGATAAAGATTGATAGAAAATGACGATAGCAACACCCCAGACAAATACAGAAGCAGGTGAAACAGTGGAACAGCAAGAAGCATATACGACAGTAGGCACTCCCACAGTAGAAAACCCTAAGATGTCTATCCGTGATATGAATGTATTTTATGCGGATAAGCAGGCCATTCAAGATATTTCACTAGACGTGGGCAGCAACGAAGTGATCTCCATGATCGGCCCCTCTGGTTGTGGCAAGTCGACCTTCTTGCGCACCTTGAACCGCATGAATGACACTATCGATATATGCCGAGTAGAGGGATCTATTCAATTGGACGGCCAAGATATCTACGATGCAAACTTAGATGTCGTTGCACTGCGCGCCCGTGTCGGCATGGTGTTCCAGAAGCCGAACCCTTTCCCTAAATCTATTTATGACAATGTCGCCTACGGCCCGCGTATTCACGGCCTAGTTAGCAACAAAGCTGAGCTGGATGAGATTGTGGAAACCAGCTTGCGCAAAGCCAGTCTTTGGGACGAAGTGAAAGATCGCCTAGATGCACCGGGTACGGGTATGTCGGGTGGTCAGCAGCAACGTCTATGTATTGCTAGAGCCATCGCTGTGAGCCCTGAAGTTATTCTGATGGATGAGCCTTGCTCTGCACTGGACCCTATCGCTACCGCAAAAATTGAAGAGTTGATTGACGAGCTACGTGAAAATTTCACCATCGCCATCGTTACCCACTCCATGCAGCAAGCTGCCCGAGTCTCACAGCGCACGGCCTACTTCCATTTAGGCAAACTGATTGAGGTCGGTAAAACATCTGATGTTTTCACCAACCCTATACATCAATTAACTGAAGATTATATTACTGGCCGCTTCGGCTAGAGGGGAATAAAAATGGACGGACTACACATTGGAGGGCATACCTCCCAGCAGTTTCAGCATGAGCTAGAAGAAGTTCACCACAAGGTACTTAGCATGGGTGGCTTGGTTGAAGCTCAGGTTAAAGATGCGACACAGGCCCTTGTGGAAAGCGATGCCGAACTCGGCAAAAAAGTCGCTGGTCTCGACTACAAGGTTAACGCCTTTGAAGTGGAGATTGACGAGGAATGCAACCGCATTATCGCCCTGCGCCAGCCCACGGCTAGCGATCTGCGCTTTGTGATCACCATGATCAAAGTAATTACCGATCTAGAGCGCATCGGTGACGAGGCCGAAAAAATTGGCAGCCTGTCCGTGAAGCTAGGTAATATCAACCACAACGACGACTACTTCTCCAGCCTGCGCCATCTAGGTGAGCACGCCAGCAAAATGCTGCACGACGCCCTAGACGCCTTTGCTCGTATGGACGTAGAAGCGGCCATCAAAGTCGCCGGTGAAGATTCAAAAATTGACGATGAATTTGAATCACTGATGCGCCAGCTGGTCACCCACATGATGGAAGACCCTCGCACGATCAAACCCATCCTTGAAGTGATGTGGTGTGCCCGCGCCCTAGAGCGTATTGGCGATCACGCCAGCAATATCTGTGAGTACGTAATCTTTATGGTGAAGGGCAAAGATGTTCGCCACACCAGTATTGAGCAGGTAGAGAAAGAGCTACTTAGCTAAGGCTACTATGCGGATAGACTGGAATAGCTTATCCGCATTGGTCGCTCCATCAATCATGCACAACACAATTACGCCCTTTATTTTTTGCTTTATATAGAGCCTGATCTGAGGCTTGCATTAATATATTCCAAGGCATGCCCTGAGCCCAACAAGCTACACCTATGGAGATAGTCACAGGTATTACGTCATTACCAAATCGTACCTGCAATTGCGCGACGGCCATACGCAAG
The DNA here is from genome assembly GCA_964495705.1 of uncultured Gammaproteobacteria bacterium. Lineage (GTDB taxonomy): Bacteria > Pseudomonadota > Gammaproteobacteria > HTCC5015 > HTCC5015 > CAZBWS01. Next base: position 60,873 of record CAZBWS010000005.1, on the reverse strand, counting down.
CGTTCACAAAGCTCTTCAACACCGCCTAGATTATCGTTTTCCAGAATCACTGCAAACTCCTCACCGCCGATTCGTGCGACCATATCCACGTTACGAGTCACCTTTTCAATGGTATGCGCCACTTCAACTAAAACCGTGTCCCCCGCTGCATGACCAAAAGAATCATTAACCGTTTTAAAGTTATCAATATCAATTGTTAACAAATATAAATCATTCAACTGTGAGCGCTTGGCTCGCTCTAAATATTGTTCAGCGCGCTCAAAGAAAGAGCGACGGTTAGTGAGCCCTGTCAGCATGTCTGTGCGGGCCTCCGCTTCGGCGGCATCTCGCGCCTGCTCCAACAGTTGAGTCTGTTCGTGAACCTTTTGGCTTAACTCGTCGGCGGCATTCTCTAAGAACATACGATGATTTTCTTCGATAGCCTGTTTTTCTACAAAAGTATCTCGCATACGTAAGGCCATAACGGTGGTTAATAAAAAGACCTCGATAAACCCGCCAAAATAAATCAGCCATTCAGCCCAAAAAGTATCAGCGATATAACCTCGGTAGCGCAGCGATGCCAGCGCCATACCGAGGATGAAAATAATCCAGCTACTGGTAAACAAAAGCGCATGGGGTACGCCTTTTCGGTGTGCATGAATACCAATAGGTAATAAAAACAAATAGGCAAATGCCGTGTAGTCTATAATTATTCGGGAAAAATAAGGGGTTCCCGTGAGGTTCAAAATAATACCAACTAGGTCAACCCAAACCATTGCCAATAACATCGCATCAATCCAAGGCATGTGCTGCTTTATATTCAAAAAGCGTCGTACAAATAAAATTGCAGCCACCTGACAAATACTGATCTGCAATACAACCATCCACAGTTGAAAGCCTCCGCCAGCAATGAAGTAGCTCCACACACCACCTAAACCAGAGAACAGTAAGATGCCAGAAAACGCAAAACCTGCGTAGTACAAGAACAGGGTATCGCGAGTTGCAGCAAAGGCAATTAGCGTAGCGACGACCATAAACAACTCCGTACAGAGCAAAACAATCAGCATAACTAATTGTTTCTGACCTGCTCTGTAAAAGGGTTTTTCATCCCATATCCGCATAGAGGTGAAGCTGTGCATCGGGAAGTCATTACCCTGAAAAATGCGCACATACACTTCGTAAGTTTCTGCAGGTGGTATATCCAGGGAAAAAGCGGGGCGATAGAATGGCACATGCCTATTATCTGGATGGTCTGTAAATGTGAAATTGAGACGCTCAAATTTCAGCCCAGAGCCTCGCTGGCGGTAGTACACATCAATCGTTTCCACAGATGCATCTACATACTCAAGGATCAGATCTTTGGTATTTTGCGTGGAGTTTACTAAATCAAAGCGCATCCAAGATGCAGAGTCTGAGAAACCGTGGGTGACCTCACCAAGACCTGGTTTTATCCAGTCCTCTACCTCCAGTATATCTTCAATCGTCAAGCGCTCAGTAAAGTCTTCTACATAGTATTCATACTGGTCAGTCGTCGCTGTGCCACTTGCATGGCTAGAAAGGTCTATGGATGGTGAGGCATTAGCTGTCGAGCAGAGCAAAGCGCCCATAAAACAGGCTATTAATAATAGTGAACGATGACATTTGCCCAAACCTAACCCTCTTATTTTATTGCTTCTACCCTATTATTTTGTAGCCTTCACTGGCTTGCATTGAGTCTACATGGTAACCAAATTAAACGCTGAGGTCTAATGACCTCAGGTATATTAAATAATAGAGTGTGCACCACAGCAGGGCTAGAGGTGCAAATAGTTAAATACTAATACTATTGGGAACCATAGACGGGAGCTGAAAAATGTATGGGAAAGGCCTAGACTCATTGCGCTGTGATATTTCTATTTCCGCCTTACTCAAATTCATCTGAAACTTAGCGACCAGTGGAGCGACACGCTTATCGGTAAAGTAGGCACTGCGAGGATCGTCCGTATAATAACCCAACGTATCAAACTGCACTCCCGTTAGCAGATAAGCAAAGGAAGTTTGATAGAGCGCCACATCCAATGGGGGCAGCCATTTCACAACATCCTCTTGTGCTAGTTGGTCGCTGGCGCTAGGCGGCGTATCGTAAAGTGTGCCACTAGCCGCAGGAATATAGGACATTAATGGATACTGTGCATAGTTTACTGAGGCATGCTGCGCACTAGCCGTATAAATAATCAAAGAAATGACATCTATCAAATAATCCAAGCTATTGATTGCGTAAGGGCTATCCGCATTGGCAGTCTCGACCAAGCCCGCCATGCCCTTGACGGCTGCATACTTCTGATTAACCATCTCGTTAACCCATTTCTGTAGTTCATAGTCTTCCTCTACCGCAGTATCGCCACTGTAGTACAAGCGCAAGTAATCACTCACAAAAGCTTTTATTGCGACCCATAGTTCTAATGTATCTTCACGAAAAGGGAAGTTAGGTAATTGTCCTTCGGCAACGCCTCTCTCAGTGAACAAGCGATCCGGATATTGTTCATCAAACTTCCATGCATCAAAGGCATTAACCAGCAGCTCTGCGGTACTCGGGAAGCTAGTAGAAATAACAGAAGCCACCACACCACCCGGCACCACCAAGCTGTGAAATGCACCGTCATTAATTTCCAAAGTGAAGCGAAAGTGCGGTGTCAACAGCACCATTAGGGGGTGTTCGGTGGGTAATTGGCGGTGAGCTGCAACAATCATAGGCTCAATAACCAAGTGGCAAGCACCTAGGTGTGCAACACTTTCATGTTCAATCGTGCAGGTATTCTGCACCATGATTTTTGCTAGCTTCCACTTAGCACCACTGGCGTCATTGTTATTGGTCTCGTCATTCGGGGTAAATATCGGTGTAGTCTCTGCATCGTGTTGTTGCCCTAATTGAATCGCAACAGGCTGCATAGCACCACCAGGAGGATAGCCTTCTGGCGGCTTCTCATTCCAATAAAATAGCGCGATAGGGGCTACTGGATAACGGTGTAAGCCATGCAACTCCCCACCGGTCAGCCCTTCAAACATTGAGTAGTCACAAGCATACAAAAGCCCCTTGTCTGCCGCCGCCTGTAATGTTTGTGTGCTATCACCAATCACCGTCTGCAAGGTGGCATCGCTGACGGGCATTTTGTGTAACAACTCGTCTAGCAATAGAGCACTTGTGGCCGTGCCCAGCTGGCTTTTAACCGCTTTCAAGTTGGTCGTATTAAAGCCTGCAATTTGCATATAGCCGTAATACCAGTCCTGCATGCAAATATCCTTCTGCTGTACATCACCCATCCAGTCTTGCAAGGGAATCGTTAACACTTCCGGCATAGGCAAGCTATCAAATACTGCCTCGTAATCTGTCAGCTTTTGGGCTTCTAGATAGTTTCGTCCATTAGAAACCTCTAGCATGTAGTATGCGGTATTTTTCAAAAAAGCAGTAAAGCCTTCTTTCTCAAAATCTTTGACTACTGCAGCCAAGCCTTTAACCATTTTCATTAAATCTTTAGGTAGGCGCTCTACACCTTTAATGGCTTTTTCTATGTCCTTGGGTACAGCAATGAGCGCTTCCAGAAGGTCGACTAGCTCTTTGAATTCTTTTACAAAGTTGATTCCCCCCATATCCTTTTTAAGCTTTTCATAGGCGGCCTCTACGGCTTTAATAGAATCCATAGTCTCGCTAGGTAGGTCGCCCTCAATTTCCTTTTCTAAAAGACAAATTACCACCTCGGTAAAATTACCTAGTAAAGGTAAAAACACTTTAACCACCTTAGCTTCATACTCTATGGTAAAACCTTCACCTTTAGGCACAGAAGCCGCTAGTGATAACGGCTCCATATAACTAAACATGTAGTTGTAGTTAGTTTTTGCCAATGATAGATCGAATGCTCTTTTGGCCTGTTCGGCCTCGCTGAGATTCTGGGGAAGAGAGGGGATTGATGGGGTCGCTTTAATGGTATTCACAGAATATCCTTGTTTTATTTTTAATGATTTAGCCCTGCATATTTCAAGCAGATACCAACACTAAAACGGAATCACAAGAACATCAAGTCAAACCTAGCATGAACATTTTTCCACCCGCAATCAGTAATACCGCGCCTAGCACATAAGACAGTAGTTGCTGACTATTTTTGCGCAAGCTCAGCTCAGCCCCCAACAAACCTCCTATGAAGGCGAGCAACACCAATAATGGAGTTGCACTTGGAATCCCCCCGCCACTAAAAAGAAAGCCACTTAGCCCAGCCAGCGAATTAAAAAAAATAAAGGCCGCCACTGGCGCTATCGTTTTTTGCACACTAGACCAAGCCATGATCACTAAGAAGGGGCTGAGAAAAACCCCTCCTCCCACACCAGTCAAGCCCGCCAGCAAACCTAGGCTGAGACCTGCAACGACCAACCAGCGCCGCTTCGGTATAGTCTGGCTCGCCTGTGCCGTACCAGACCAGCACATACGCAGTGCAGACAACAGCAGCAGCAAACCAACCAGCAACTGATAACTATGTGAGTCAATACGCCAGGCGCCACCGACAAATGCAGCAGGGATAGCCGATAGAATTAAAGGGGAAAAGTGCAGCATATCCGCATAGGACGCTCTATGTCGCCACAACACCCAGGCCGTTACAGCAAGGTTCATGCTTAAAGCCACCGGGCGCATCGTTTCAGGAGACAAGCCGAACAACACCATGACCGCTATGTAACCAGACGCACCGCCGTGGCCGACAGACGAATATAAAATCGCCGCGAGAACAAGCGCGGGGAATATAATTACCGAAAACTGACTTAAGTCCATTTAGTGAACACTAGCCACCTAGCTTAGCCATAAAGCGCAGTACTTTCTCAGGCCTTTCCTTAAACTCATGCTTTTCAGGCTTTAAATCTATGGCCTTGCGGATAGCCTGCTCTAGGTCTTGGTCAGAGATGCCTTGGCGCAGCAAAGGCAGAAGCTCAAACTTATGTTCTTGCCCTAGGCACATATACAGCGTGCCCTCAGCAGACAGGCGTACGCGATTGCAGGTCTCGCAAAAGTGTTGAGAGATCGGCGTTATAAAACCAATACGCAAATTCGTACCGGCCACTTGCACATAGCGCGCAGGGCCTGCGCCAGGCATACCACTACTAATAAGCGCGGGAACCAGCTCATAGCGCTGGGCAATGCGAGCTTTGATATCTTGCAGGCTGATATACTGCTGCGCCGCAGATCGACCGCTGTCGCCCATCGGCATCACTTCAATAAAGCGCAAGGTGAAATCATGTTGTATACAGAAGTCGATCATGTCCTCGACTTCATCGTCATTGACTCCTTGCATAACCACCATATTAATCTTCACTGGCACAAAGCCCGCCGCCTTGGCCGCCATTAATCCGGCGATGACCTTGTCGAGCTTGCCCTTAGTTAGCTGTTCAAAACGCTCGGGCTTTAAACTGTCTAGGCTGACGTTAATGCGGCTAACACCGGCCTGCTTCAGTTTATTCGCATTAGCGACGAGGCGAGTCGCATTGGTACTCAGGGAAAGGTCTTTTACATCGGGCAAGGCATGGAGCTGCTCAATCAAATCTGGGAGTTTATAACGCAACAGCGGTTCGCCACCGGTCACGCGTACCTTGCTCACCCCCAGACGGGAAAAGGCGCCGACCACCCGTGTAATCTCATCAAATGTTAACCAGCTATCTGGCTCTGAGAAGTCGTGGAATTTTTCCGGCAAGCAATAACTGCAGCGTAGATCACAGCGATCCGTTACCGACAAACGTAGGTAATCAATCTTGCGTGAGAACTGATCTATCAGTTGAGCCATGACCTTAGTGTAACGCTTTCCCGTAGGGTTTACTGTATCGAAATACTACCAAAAGAGGCGCTAAAGTCTTTTGGCCTGCGCGCCAGCTGCCCACACATGCGCAGCGCCGCCGCGCGATAAATATGTGCAATCTCGCCATCGGGTTCAACGGCAACAATCGGTGTGCCACTATCCGCCTGCTGGCGAATATTAATATCCAAAGGCAAACTACCCAGCAATAGAGAGCCGTATTCCTCGGCCATGCGCTGTGCACCACCGTGGCCAAAAATATGTTCTTCATGGCCGCAGGCACTGCAAATATGTGTACTCATATTTTCAATAACCCCCAGTACTGGGACATTTACTTCTTCGAACATTTTAACCCCACGCTTGGCATCGAGTAAGGCTATATCCTGTGGCGTGCTGACAACTACCGCACCAGAAACAGGTATTTTCTGCGACATGGTCAACTGAATATCTCCCGTACCTGGCGGCAGGTCAATCAGCAGGTAGTCGAGTTCGCGCCACTGGGTTTCATTCAATAATTGCTCCAAGGCACTAGATACCATGGGGCCGCGCCAGATCATCGGCTGGTCTTGGTCGACCAGTACCGCCATGGTATTCACTTTAAGGCCAAAGGCTTCCAGCGGTTCCATGGTTTGCCCATCGCGAGTTTCTGGGCGCTGGGTTAAATTCAGCATCATCCCCTGGCTAGGGCCATAAATATCCGCATCCAATATCCCTACGCATGCGCCTTCGGCCTGTAGTGCCAAGGCCAAGTTAACCGTCGTCGTAGACTTGCCCACGCCCCCCTTACCCGAGGCCACGGCAATAATATTTTTAACGTGCTTATGGGGCTTTAAGCTCGTATTACTGTTTTGTAATTGATGTGCAACAATCGCCTGTTGCACGTTTAATTGCAGCTCAAGTACAGGGAACTGCTGCCCCAGTAACTGCTGTAACTCCGCTTCTATATGGGGCGCCAAGCTATGGCAAGGCATATCAATATGTAGCGTCAGTTGTAGCCGGTCGCCGTCCAATTCCAGTTGCTTGATCGCCTTCGCCTCTTCTAGGCTCAGACCAACAAAGGGGATGGGGTAGGAGGCTAATGTTTTTTTGATGTCATCAATCATTTTAGTAACCCCACTAAGGCTGCAGTAAATGCTGCAACAAGGCCTTACCCTGTTGCAGTTGCTCTGGTGCCAATGCCGCCGTCATTTCAGGCTCGGTTTGCTGCGCCTGAGGCACACCCTGTTTGGCGGCATACAGTGTCCAAGCATAGGCTTTAACCACGTCCTGCTCCACCCCCTCGCCCTGTTGATACAACTGAGCCATATTGTGTGCAGCATTTGCAAAGCCTTGTTGCGCAGCTTTTTCATACCAGTTAAAAGCGCTAGACTTATCCGCAGGGCAGCCCAAACCCTCATCATACATACAGGCTAAATTGTATTGAGCCTCAACAATACCCTGCTCTGCAGCCGCCTTAAAATAACCATAGGCCAAGGCAAAATTACTCTCGCCAAACTTATCTTGGGCGTAAATCAGGCCTAGATTATATTGAGCTTGAGCATGGCCTAAGCCGTCTTCATTTGGGTAGTCTGCACAGCGCTTATAACACTCTATCGCTTGGGGGTAGTAAGCCTGCACAGCGCTATCACCGCGCTCATAGAACAAGGCAAGCAGATAAAGGGCATCAATTACGCCCAAATCTGCGTGCTGCTTGCACAAGTCAAATAACTTTTGCGGCTCTTGCTCAGCTGCGTAGAGTGCGTTAAATGCTGCACTCAAACTAGCCTGTTCAGCAGTGCTCATTGACTGCTCAGGGTAATCATTAACCTTATTTTTAGCGCTAGGGAATAATGGCTTAATCATGTTATCAGTTTCTCAAATGCGCTACAGCTAACCGCCCTCCCTGGCAGAGTGTGAACATTAATGTAAATCGGGGACGACACCCACCTGGGGCATATCCGCAAGTCCAATGTCTCGGGCATGCTCTTCAAAACCCTTGTTCTTCCAAAAGAACGCCCCTGGCATTGTCGTGGGCACAACCAGCACATAAAACAAGGCGCGACCAGCTAGCAACGCCAGCACTGCAAGTAATGCGGATAGGCTGATTAGGACTAAACCCGCTACGCCGCCAATAAGCGCTGCAACCAGGGCCAATACAGCCGCCGTAGCGATAGATACATTTCTAGCAATATACGTTTTGCCAAAGATGGTCTGCTGCATATAGTGGGAGGCGGCACCTTCACCCGCTTCAACATTCAAGTGCTTGGCGTGGGCAATCAGACCTACGCCTTCGATGACCAAACCCGCGGCCATCATCAGCGCAACTACCGGCAACAAGGCCAACCAGTCACCGCCAGTAAATAACAGTACAGGTAGCGCCACCACCGCAATTAAAACACCACCTAAGCTCAACAAGGTGCCGTAGAAAGTCGTTGAGACCTGCCAGTGATTCCAAAATGGCCGCGCCTTAATGCGATAGCTGGTACACATAAAGAACAAGCCTAATGCCGCAGCAAGCACAGCAAAGCCTCCCGCCGCATAACAAGCTATATCTAAAATCACCCAGTCCAGCCAGGTCTGCACTACCTTAAAGAAGGTAAACGCGCTCAGTCCTGCATGGAACATCGCCACACCCAAAGCTTCGCGACTCACGGGGGAGAAGCGTAAATTGTTAAAGCCCCGATAAAAGCGCATAGGCTTGCCCAAATGCATGGTCGAAAGAATCAACCCACCCGTTTGCAAAGCAATCATAATCAGCAATAAAGGAATAAAGGCAGCACTCTCTACTACCGCACTCAAGCCAGGGATATTTATAAAACTGGCTAAAAATAGTGCGGCAAAAGCGCCCATAGCGGTTTGTGAGCCCAGGGTAAATACCACTAGAGGGTTTTCCCGTGAGCTTAGCTTAGCTAAATTCCAATATTTGGCCTTGCCCTGCTTTTCATCCACTACAGAGCTGAAGCTGCCGTCTTCCTGTTTGTGATATTTAACATTCATGGTATCCGTTCGCGTCATTTCATTCGGCATGGTGCGCGTTTGCTGAAAGCGAATATTCGGGTGAGTGATGTCAGGGCTGGGGAAGCCCGGTATCTGCGCCTTGACCTGTTCTCGGTTCTCCGGCACGTTTTCAATCACGCCAAAGTTTAAGGCGTTGCCAACACAGGCCGAAACACAGGCCGGCTTCAAGCCCACTTCCAAGCGATCGACACACATATTGCACTTAGACACCTGGCCTTTAATCGGATCCAGCTGGGGTGCGTTATAAGGGCATACCCATGTGCAATAGCCGCAACCAAAGCAAGTGTCGGGATCTTGTAATACCGCACCGTATTCCACGTGCTTGGTGTAAGCCTTGGTTGGGCAACCCTTTAAGCAAACAGGGTCGTCGCAGTGGTTACACGCCATGGAAATATTTAAGCGCTTGTAGTCAGGGTAAGTCCCCCCTTCCACATAACCTACCGACCTAAAACTGAGGTGGGCGGGATTGTCATTTTTCTCACTACAGGCCGCTTCACAGGCGTGACAGCCAATACAATTATCTGCAGTAAAGTGAAAACCGTGTTGTTTATTGCGGTTTGGGTTATCACCCACCCGAGGGTTTTCATTGATAAACATAGAGCGACCTTCGGGGAACTTGCCCTCAGTCAGGTCTAGTAGGTCAATTTTCTGTCCATAGCGATTATCGACTTTAATGTCGATATCTTTCAGCTTTGCATAGGGCTGTTGGTCATTGCGCGAATCAAAAATATCGCGATCTTTAGGGTTTTTATAGGAGTCATCGCGCCCAATTTTATCTAGACGTTCGCGAGTGAGTTCTAATATATTCATTTTTTGCATATTGTTCCTTGCTCCCTAGAAGTTGCGGCGTTCATAGTTCAAACGACCGGCTTCTGCTTGATCTACTTTTTCCACCCGTACCGCACACTGCTTAAAGGCAGGTTGACGCGAGTGTGGGTCCAACAAACCCAGAGATACACGGTTAACACAGTCAAAAAAGTGGAAAGGGATGAACACCATATCTTTGGGGATGCGCTGGGTGAGCTGCACCATGACCACCGAGTCACCGCGCCTAGAGACCAAGCGCACATAGTCCATATGGTTAATGCCTTGCTCTCGCGCCGCATCAGGGTTCATCTCCATATAGGGTGTGGGGCTGTATTTATTTAAATTGCCGATTTTTCCGGTTTTAGTACGGGTGTGAAAGTGTTCCACCACTCGCCCCGAATTTAGCCAATAGGGATAGTCACCATCGGGTCGCTCATTATTATCTACAAAGGGCAGCGCAATTAAATTGGCTTTGCCCGAAGCAGTTTGAAAGACTCCGTCTGTATACAAGCGCGGTTCGCCTTTCAAGCCATCCGCATCTTCTTTAAATGGCCATTGAATACCCCGTGCCGCTTCTAGCTTTTCGTGGGTCATGCCCGAAATATTTAAGGTTCTCCCTTCGCCTTTGGATAGTTCTGCCATCTCTTCAAAGGCTTCGGCCGCGGTATCGGGGAAATGGATTTTTTCACCATTGGGAAAGCGCTTGGCTAGCTCCTTAAAAATCCAAAAATCCGCCTTATTATTGCCCTTGGGTGGCATCACTGGGCGCACTAAGTTGACACGGCGTTCGGTATTGGTAAAACAGCCTTCCTTTTCTGCCCACACGGCAGCGGGTAAAAACATATGCGCATACTGAGTGGTCTCTACATCCGCATAGGCATCTTGAACAACTAAGAAGTCTAATTTTTCTAATGTCTTGCGAATACGCGCGGTATTCGGCATAGAGGTCATCGGGTTAGTTGCAACCAACCACAAGCCCTTGATCTGCCCCGTTTCAATTGCTGGGAAAATATCCGTTTCAGCAAGCCCGCGTTTTTGCGGGAAAAAACCAGAATCTATACCCCAGTAATCGGCCATAAACTCGCGGTCTTTTTCATTTTCTAAGTAGCGATAGCCCGGCAGACCAGAGCAGGAGGACCACTCTCGCGTACCCATAGCATTACACTGACCGGTAATTGACAAGCTTGTGCCGCCAGGCTTGCCGATATTGCCTGTGATTAAATTCATATTATTGATATTAACCACCCCGTCTGAGCCATGGGTACTTTGATTAATACCCATGGTCCAAATCGACATAGCCGCACCCGCATTGGCGTATAAGCGCGCAACATTGCGGATAGTGTCTTCGTCAATGCCGCAGACCTTCGAGGCCGACACAGGATCCCAACTTTTAACTTCCTCTTCCAGTGCTTCAATACCCTGAGTGTGGGCATTAATATAATCGCGGTCTTCTAGTCCCTCTTCCAAAATCACATGCATCAGCGCATTCAAGAGTACAACGTCAGTACCGGGACTAATCGGCAAATGAATATCGGCAAACTGAGCCAGCATAGTCACGCGAGGATCGACCACGATCAACGGGAATTTACGCTTCTCCTGAGCTTCTTTCATACGCCAGTAAATAATCGGGTGCTGCTCAGGTAGATTCGACCCCCAAGCAATTAAGCAATCGGTGTTTTCAAAGTCATCATAGCAACCTGGGGGGCCATCTGAACCAAAGGAACGCTTATAACCCGACACGGCAGAAGCCATGCACAAGGTAGTATTTCCATCATAGTTATTCGTTCCGATGCAACCGCGAACCAGCTTACCTAAGGTATAAAACTCTTCGGTGAGCAACTGTCCTGTCGAGACAACCGCAAAGGAATCACGCCCATGTTCTGTTTGTACGGCTTTGATTTTTTCTGCCATGGTATCCAAGGCAGAATCCCAGTCCGTGGTTTTATAGTCGTCGTAAAATTTATTGCGTACTTGAGGTAAATCTCCACGTCCTTCCGCGTCAAAAATCTCGTGCTCAAAAATGCCTTTGATACAAATTTTTCCACGGTTCACATCGGCATCAGGCGTGCCTCGAGAGGTCACTGCCTTACCCTCTTCATTTAAGCCAACCTGAATAGAGCAGCCTGTAGAACAATAACCGCAGGTCGTATACTTCCAGTCTACGACGCCCTTATCGGCAATCTTAATCGGCTTTCTATCTTTTCTACCAAATAACATCGTTGTTCTCCGCGACACGCTTTTTCTATGCGGATAGGCTTTCTAGCAAACTATCCCAATTATAATTTTATTTATGCAGCAATTACTTTTACATCGCCACCATCAATCGCTACTGTATAAACTGGCACACTCACACCAGCTTCTTGCAAGCATTCACCCGTTTTCAAATTAAAGTGCTGCTTGTACAAAGGTGATGCCACTACCGGCTGGCCTTCAATATCGCCAAGCAAGCCGCGTGACAATACATTCGCCTTACCAATAGGATCGTAGTTACCTATTGCATAAACAGTACTCCCTTCATCCAGACGAAATAGCGCAATCTGCTGACCATTAACAAGGGCACAAGTACCGCTATAAGGGGTTAAGTCTTCTAATTTACAAACTGTTGTTACTTCACTCATATCCAACTCCTACGCCGTCGCCTTTAAGTGCTGCTTTTCATCTTCTGTTGCGGGCCGAATCTGCTCGCGCTCTTCAACAAATACCACATTGTTATCGGTTTCATCGCTGTTAACAAAAGTGCGGAAACGCTTTAGTTTTTCAGGACTTTCAATCGTGGTCTTCCATTCACATTGATACGTATCAATCACCAGCTGCATCTCTGCTTCAAACTCGTCACAAAGATTCAATGAGTCCCGCATGACGACTTCACGAACATAGTCCAAGCCACCTTCAATATTTTCCATCCACACCGAGGTGCGCTGCAGGCGATCGGCAGTGCGCACATAGAACATTAACAAGCGATCGATATATTGAATCAACGTCGCCTTATCCAAATCAGTCGCCAGTAGGTCGCCGTGGCGAGGCTTCATTCCGCCATTGCCGCAGACATATAAATTCCAGCCATTCTCAGTGGCTATAACACCAATATCTTTGCTCTGTGCTTCTGCACATTCGCGAGTACAACCAGATACAGCAAATTTAATTTTATGTGGCGAGCGCAAGCCCTTGTAGCGGTTTTCTAATTCAATTGCCAAACCCACCGAGTCATCGACACCGTAGCGGCACCAGGTGCTGCCCACACAGGACTTCACCGTACGCAGTGACTTACCATAAGCGTGACCAGTCTCAAAACCCGCGTCCACTAGACGCTGCCAAATGGGTGGCAACTGCTCTAAGCGTGCACCAAATAAATCGACGCGCTGTCCACCTGTAATCTTGGTGTACAAACCATAATCTTTAGCGACTTCACCTAGAACAATCAATTTTTCAGGGGTTATTTCACCACCGGCAATACGGGGAACAACGGAGTAAGTACCGTCTTTTTGCATATTGCCCATAAAGGTATCGTTGGTATCTTGCAAGCCAATATGCATTGGCTCTAGAACGTGCTCATTCCAGCAAGAGGCTAAAATAGAACCCACAGCAGGCTTACAAATTTCGCAACCCGAACCCTGGCCATGTTTCTCAATTAATTGTTTAAATGTCTTGATCTCACCTGCACGTACCATGTGATACAGCTCTTGGCGAGTATGAGCAAAGTGCTCACAGATATCCGTATTTACTTCTACGCCGCGCTTACCTAGCTCCGAATCGAGTACTTGCTTAACCAGTGCAGTACAACCACCACAACCTGTGGCCGCTTTAGTACAGCCGCGCAAGTCACCCATGGTGCAGGCACCGCCATCCATAGCATGGATAATATCGCCCTTACTCACATCGTGGCAGGAGCAGATTTGTGCCGCATCAGGCAAGGCATCAACACCAATACCTCCTCCACCTTCCTGGCCGTCTCGCACAGGGAGAATCAAGCTATCGGGGTGCTCAGGCAGTTCAATATCGTTTAAATAAACTTGTAATAAGTTACCGTAGTCGGCGGCATCACCAATCAATACCGAACCGAGCAATTTTTTACCATCATCCGATACGACGATGCGCTTATATATTTCATTCACACCATCGGTGTATTGATAAATACGAGCACCAGGTGTGGTCGCATGGGCATCGCCAATACTTGCAACATCCACACCCATCAATTTCAACTTAGTACTCATATCAGCACCAGTAAAACTATTTTCCTCGCCTAATAGTCGATCTACCACGACTTTAGCCATTTGATAGCCTGGCGCCACCAAACCAAAAATACGATTATCCCAAAGTGCACACTCACCAATCGCATAGATATCTTGATCAGAGGTTTGGCAACCATTATCAATAACGATGCCGCCGCGTTGACCCAGCAATAGTCCTGAGTCCTTGGCAATATCGTCGCGTGGTCGAATACCTGCGGAGAATAAAATGAAATCGGTTTCTAACTCACTGCCATCAGCGAATTCCATCTTGTGTAGATGCTCATCGCCGTCGCTGATGTTCTGAGTATTTTTTGAAGTGTGGACATGTACACCCAAATCTTCAATTTTCTTGCGCAGCATGGCACCACCTTCGGGGTCTACTTGTACCATCATCAAGCGCGGTGCAAATTCTACTACGTGAGTTTCCATACCCATCTGCTTCAGTGCGTTAGCGGCCTCAAGCCCGAGCAAACCACCTCCGACAACCACTCCCACTTTACTGGTTTTTCCCGCTGCAGTCATCGCCTCTAAATCTTCAATGGTACGATAAACCAAGCAGTTATCGCGATCGTGGCCCGGCACGGGGGGCACGAAAGGGTAAGATCCTGAGGCGATAACCGCCTTATCATAAGCAATTTCTACGCCCTGTTCTGAAACAACCGTTTTGCTGCCACGATCAATTTTCGCAGCGCGATCATTCAAGTGCAGCTTAATGCCATTTTCATTGAAGAAGTCACCTTTCACCATCGATAACTCTTCAGCAGTTCGGCCGCCAAAGTATTCACTTAAGTGTACTCGATCGTAAGCAGGCCTAGGCTCTTCACAGAACACTGTCACCTCGTACTGATCTAAGCCCTCTGCTTCAACCAACTTCTCTAAGAAGTTATGGCCGACCATACCGTTTCCGATGACGACTAACTTTTGCTTACTCATAATATCTCTCACTGCTTGGAATCAGCCACTCAAAATCAAATTTAAATGAACTTTAATATTTATATAACGTAGTTACTGCACACAACGTGCCAACTCAGAAAGCACAGTAATTATTAGGTTTAGATAAGGCTGACGCCCTAAAGAGTGGCGCACGCACCAAAATGAAACGCTTTAGCGCGCCAGTGCGTTACCGGGATTAATATTCATTTTGCTCAACACGGCAATCGTTTGACGGGCAATGTCTGCAATCGTAGTTGCTTGATCCATCGCTGTTTTTTGTAGTGTTCTATAGGCTTGTTGTTCGCTAATTTTTTGATATTCCATCAACATGCCCTTCGCCCTGTCGACGAGCACTCGGCTCTGCAGCTTGTGTTGAGCTTCTTCCAATTCCAATTTAAGAGACTGCAGCTGAGCAAAGCGCAGCTTCGCCATTTCCAGAATTGCCGGAATGCGGATAGGCTCTAAACCCCTGTAAATATAAGAACTTACGCCGACCTTTAGGGATTTTTTCATCCACTGAGGGTCAGAGCTGTCAACAAACAAAACAATTGGCACAGCCTTCTTTTCACTCAACAACTGAATATCAGCCAACAAACCTTCTGTAGGCTTATTGACACATAACACCAATAGCTCAGGTTCAGAGGCAAGGTATTTAGCGCGTAGTCTATCCACACTGCAGTGACAGCCCACTAGCTCATAACCGGCCTCAACAAGCCCCTGAGCCACCACGGCATCAGCAGAAGTTTCATCTATCAAAAGAACTCGGTTTTTTGGCATAAGAGGCACCTTATTAATTCAGTGCTGATAACTAGAGCAAGCGCTATGCCAGTTTTGTGAGATTACCAGTAATAACTAAGCATTTAGCCAGAGCAACAAGATCATTAGCTGACTAATGAATAAAACTGCACTTAGGCTTTGCCAAAAACGCAGCGGGTTTTTCTTGATCAGTGGAATATGCTGTTTGCTAAGAAACTGTGAATTAGGGTGATTCAGATCAAAAACAAATTCAGACAGCGCTTCGTAACGCTGCTTGGAATTAAAGTTTAAGGCTTTACGCAGTGCACCGTCCAGCCAGACTGGCACATGTACATTGTGATGATAACTAGGCTGGTACTGTAGCTTATTTAAA
This sequence comes from uncultured Gammaproteobacteria bacterium, assembly GCA_964495705.1. Taxonomy (GTDB): domain Bacteria; phylum Pseudomonadota; class Gammaproteobacteria; order HTCC5015; family HTCC5015; genus CAZBWS01. The sequence continues at coordinate 44,992 of CAZBWS010000005.1, read as the reverse complement.
TCACTTCTCTGGCGAATGCCTTCAAAGCCTTGGCCATAGGGCAGTCTGCCCGTTAGCATTTCATAAACAATGCTCGCCAGTGAAAACTGGTCCGCTTTGAAACCACTTTTTTCATTTAGTAGCAGCTCTGGTGCAGAATAGTCAGCGGTGCCGAGTATTTCATCGCGCAATATCGGTGAGCTAATTTCGTGCACGCCCATGACATAACTGGAACCAAAATCGATCAATTTCACCTGACCTTGCTTATCAATAACAATATTATCTGGCTTTAAATCCTGGTGCAGCACTTCTTTACGATGAAAAGCACGCAAACCTTTGACAATTTGTTCAGTAATTTGGATAACGCGATTCACATCAGGCTTGGGGTTGCCCTCTATCCACTGGGCCAGAGTTTGCCCTTCTACATATTCCGTTAAATAGTATAAAAACTGAGGTGCTTGCTTGGGCTCGGTCACCTTTATCACATGGGGGCTATCCATGCGTTGCCCTATCCAAGGCTCCATGACAAAGCGCTCGATATAAGCAGGGTCGTCTTCATAATTAGCCGACGGGGTTTTCATAGCATACAGCTCACCCGTGACGACATCACTAACTTCGTATAGCTGGCTACGTGAGCTGGCGTGAATCAGCGCCTCCACTTCATAACCGCCCAACTTTTGCCCTGGGGCGAGATCAGGCGGGAAGGGTAATTGGCTCAAGCTTTCACAGGCTTCATCCAAACCCTTTTGGGGTAGCTCTTCCACCGAAACAAACTGACAGGTCAAATTATCCGTGCTGGCGTTATTTTTTGCAGCATCAATTAACTGTTGGCAGGCCTGTTCTTGGCTAATTTTATGGCTAGCAACGTCGCGCAAGCAATGGGTTAAATCGCGACGCTTAATAAAATCGTGAATACCATCGGTACTGAGAAAAAACAGATCGCCTTGCTGAACCTCTAAACGGCGAAAGTCTACTTCCAAACGCACATCCATACCCATGGCGCGGGTCAGATAGGCATTCTGCCCAGTGATACGCGCACAGTGGTCATTGGTCAGCTGCTCTAAGTCCCCCTCGCGCAGGCGATAGATGCGGCTGTCGCCAATATGAAAGATATAGGCCGTATTTGATTTCAACACTAATGCGGATAAGGTGCTGATATAGCCCTTGTGCGCTTCTATATAGTGCTGCCCCTGACCATAAAGCCAACGATTTAAAGCGGTCAGTATTTTCTGCCCTGCAGTCGCTACCGACCAGGAGTCCGGCGTGCTGTAATAATCTGATAGAAAATTCTGCACACAGGTCTCGGAAGCCTCTTTGCCCGCCTCTGCAGTGCTAACACCATCAGCTATTACCGCAACAGCGCCCTTCATGATGAGCGCATTGCCATCAGGGATGGCAATGCCCATACAGTCTTCATTGACATCTTTTGCCCCAGCATCGGTGTGCTGGGCGGCGCTAAGCTTTAACTGTGCATTCAAATGTTCAGGGGGATTCATTGGCTTATTATATACGGATAGGCCATACAGCCTATCCGCAATCGCTACTCAACTTCAATCAGCTCTACTGTGCCATCTTCATTAACTTCGGCTGTATGGCCTTTAGGCTCTTTTAGAAACTGTACAGCCACTAGTAACACAGCAGCACAGGCGGCAATGATCATGAAGAAAGTAGATGCATCTACAAAGGAGAATACCGTCAAGAATATCACCCCACCGACATTACCGTAAGCACCCACCATACCTGCAATCTGCCCCGTCATACGACGCTTAACCAGTGGCACCAAGGCAAATACAGCGCCCTCACCGGCTTGCACAAAAAAGGAGCAAAACATAGTAGCGATCACTGCGATCACAATTGGCCATGCACCTGTAATCTGGCTCAACACCATATAACCAACGGTAAGACCCGCGACTAGAATCGTCATTGTTTTACGTCGACCAAACTTATCACTCAACCAGCCACCACCTGGACGTGCGACTAAATTCATAAAGGCAAAACCTGAGGCTAATGCAGCAGCAGAAGCGGCACCCAGCTCAAAAGTGTCCATGAAAAACAGTGGCAGCATAGACACCACCGCTAATTCGGACCCAAACGTCACAAGGTAGGCTAAATCTAAAATAGCTACCTGCTTGAAATCATAGTGCTGTATTTCTGGCACGCCATTTTGCAACATGTCTTTATTAACGCGATATATTTGGCTTGTTTGGAAAACAAATAATGCAAATAGAACAATATAAAGCACAGTCGCCGCTGTATCACCCAACAACGCTAAGCCCGCAGGGGACAATTTCCATGTTAGTACTGCTAAAGCAATATACATCGGTATATTCATGCAAATTAAGAAAATAAAATCTTTCTTACTAGTGACTTCTAGGCCGCCTGCTTTCTTAGGTTTGAAATAGGTTGACCCTTTAGGAGTATTGCGTGCCTTAGCAAAGAAAAACAAGCTATATAAAAAGGCTACAACACCCGTAGTAGCAATAGCATAGCGCCAGCCATCATCGCCGCCATATAGAGCAGCCAAAGAAGGCAGTGTTAAAGCGGCGGCTGCAGATCCAAAATTACCCCATCCACCGTAGATACCTTCAGCTATTCCCACTTGTTTAGCGGGGAACCACTCTCCGACTAAGCGAATACCAATAACAAAACCGGCACCAACAAAGCCCAGTAAAAAACGAAACAGGGCTAATTGCTCATAGCTTTGTGCAAAAGCAAAGGCGCAACAAACAAAGCTACTGGCCATAAGTAAGCACGAAAACACAATACGGGGGCCAAATTTATCAACCAATATACCTACAACAATACGTGAGGGTATGGTCAAAGCGACATTCAGTATCAGCAAAGCTTTAACCTGCTGTGAAGTTAGGTCGAATGCTTCTTTGATAAAGGCCAACATTGGCGCATGGCTAAACCAAACCATAAAGGTAATGAAAAAAGCGACCCATGAAACATGCAATAAACGAATTCGAGGTTGCTTGAAGTCTAATATATTAAGTTTTTCTGCTGACATAATACTCTGTTTCTCATAAAAGTAGATATCAGCACTAATGCAACAGGTATGCCAAGTTTTAAAAAAGTATTAGTTCTTAGTATTCACTGTATTTGATGGCTTATTGTAGGAGCACTTCAACAAAACGCCTGCCGAAATTGCCACTTCGACAGGCATAGGCATCAAGTTAGTGCAAAAAAATCAGTTTTTATGCAGCATCCGTATTTCTATGATAATCATGTAGAAATTTAAGAACCTCAGCACGACAATCATTATAGGTCACATCTTTAGTAAGCTCTAAACGATGACGTGGACGCTCCAAATCAACATCAAGTATTTTACCTACTTTGGCCGCTGGCCCATTTGTCATCATGACAATCCGATCTGATAGCAATACCGCTTCATCAACGTCGTGGGTAATCATAATAACGGTATTATTTAAGTCGGCTTGTATTTCCATTAATGCGTCTTGTAAGTGACTACGTGTCAACGAATCCAAAGCACCAAAGGGCTCATCCATTAATAGTACTTTAGGCTTCATAGCAAGAGCACGAGCAATACCAACACGCTGCTTCATGCCTCCAGAAATTTCCGCTGGACGCTTGTCTTTAGCATGGGTCATGTGCACAAGCTCTAAATTGTGCATCACCCAATCATCTCGCTCCTGCTTATTCATGGTTTTAGAAAATACTTGATCAACAGCCAGTTTGACATTCTCATAGCTACTTAGCCAAGGCAATAAAGAGTGGTTTTGGAAAACAACCGAGCGATCTGGCCCAGGCTCGTTAACCTCTTTCCCATCTAAAACCACACCGCCTTGAGTGGCTTTATACAGGCCTGCTACTATGTTCAATACCGTAGATTTACCACAACCTGAGTGGCCAATTAAGGAGATAAACTCTCCTTTATCAATTCTTAGTTGAACGCCGTCAAGCGCTTTAAAGGGTCCGTTTTTTCCTGGGAACTCTATCGATACATTTTCAATATTTAAATATTTCATATTCATTTTTAAAACTCCACATTTAGCGAACAAGGGTTCCATCGTCATAAGAAAATAATTTTTGTAGCGTCATCATTAAGCGATCTAAAATAAAGCCGATAATGCCTATGGCAAAAACAGCCACCATAATTCTACCCAATGAGTTAGAACTACCGTTCTGAAACTCGTCCCAAACAAATTTACCTAAGCCTGGGTTTTGTGCGAGCATTTCTGCAGCAATTAAAACCATCCAGCCGACACCCAAAGATAAACGCATACCGGTAAACATCATCGGTAGTGAGGCAGGAATGACAATTTTATAAACTTGGGTATACCATTTTAGGCGCAGCACTTTACTGACATTAGTTAAATCACTATCAATAGACGCAACACCTACAGTGGTATTAATTAAGGCGGGCCAAAGTGAACAAAGAGTAACGGTAATCGCCGATGTAATAAAAGATTTTTCAAACATGGGGTCATCTGTCACATACAGGGCACTGACTACCATCGTTACAATCGGCAACCAAGCCAAGGGAGATACGGGTTTAAATACTTGAATTAGTGGATTCAAGGCCGTGTACATCGTTTTACTAAGCCCGCATAAAATACCTAAGGGAATGGCAATTAGCACTGCTAAAACAAAGCCCATAAATACCGTGTAAAGGCTAGTAAACACCTGATCGATAAAAGTTGGTTTACCTGTGTATTTACGTTGTTTGATGACTGCATCAGGATTTTTAGCCAGCTTTTTGGCATTGCGCTTGTTCTGGCGCTCTTGAAAGGCCTCCGCCTTTTCGCGTTCCTCGGTATGCTCCTGCCACAGACCTTTAGCTTGCTGGAAAACTTCCGTAGGGCCTGGCACTGTGCCTAGACTCGTCACAATACGTGAAGAAGAGACATTCCATAAAAATAAAAATACAACAATGGACAAGCCTGGGATTGCCATTGCAGTTGCGATTGTTTTCAATTGATCTACAGGTTTGAAACCTGCAAAAAAACGTTGTATAGAATTAGTACTACGCAAAGCTTTTACCTCAAATTCATCTGTTACTTCAGCGGACATAAAACTCTCCAGCACGATAAATAAATCATTCTAAAAATCAGCCGCCTAACGAGAGGCGGCTGGCGAGTGTTACTAAATTTTGTCTTTTTTCTTCAAGCCTATCTTCATGCTTTCAAGGTAACTATTCGGCTTGCGCCCGTCGTAGACAATGCCGTCCATAAAGTCATCTTGAGGTGCTTTAAAGCCATCGGTTTTAGGTAAGTCGCTAGCCGCGATATAGCCTTCTTTAACCAACTCTTCAGCAGCCGTCATATAGATATCGGGGCGATAAACTTTTTTTGCTACGTCAAGATACCAGTCATCTGATTTGTGCTCAGCGATTTGCCCCCAACGACGCATTTGAGTTAAGTACCAAATCGCATCCGAGTAAAAGGGATAAGTCGCGTAGTGACGGAAGAACACATTAAAGTCTGGCACATCACGCTTATCGCCTTTTTCATATTCAAAGGTGCCCGTCATAGAGTTGGCGATAACGTCGTAGTCAGCTCCAACATATTCAGACTTAGCTAAAATTTTAACCGCTTCAGGTCGGTTAGCATTATCATTTTCATCCAACCATTTTGCAGCACGGATTAATGCCTTCACTACCGCCTTGTGTGTATTAGGATATTTTTCTGCCCAACCATTTTCTACACCAAATACTTTCTCTGGGTTGTTCTTCCAAATTTCATAATCGGTAATCACCGGAACACCAATACCTTTGAATACCGCCTGCTGGTTCCAGGGTTCACCCACGCAGTAACCGTAAATAGTACCAGCCTCCATAGTCGAGGGCATTTGTGGTGGTGGCGTTACTGACAATAGAGCTTGAGCATCAATCGTTCCGGAAGTATCTCCCTTATGTGGCGCATAGTAGCCAGGATGAATACCACCAGCCGCTAACCAATAGCGTAGCTCATAGTTGTGAGTCGATACGGGGAATACCATACCCATTTTGAAAGGCTTACCCTTATCTTCATAGTCAGCAATTACAGGCTTTAATGCGGATGCGCTAATCGGGTGAACAGGCTTGCCATCTTTATGGGGAATATGCTTTTTCATCTTGCTCCAAACATCGTTGGATACAGTGATTGCATTACCATTTAGGTCCATACTAAAAGCGGTAACAATATGAGCTTGAGTACCAAAGCCAATCGTCGCGCCTAGAGGCTGTCCTGCTAACATATGAGCACCGTCTAACTCTCCATCAATAACGCGATCGAGTAACACTTTCCAGTTAGCCTGGGGTTCCAAGGTGACATACAAACCTTCATCTTCGAAATAACCCTTTTCGTAGGCGATAGCCAATGGCGCCATATCAGTCAATTTAATAAAGCCAAACTTAAGATCTTCTTTTTCTAAACCTTCAGTTTCAGCATTAACCCATGCGCTAGTCGTTAGTGAACTAATCAGCACTAGAGTTTTAATCATTGTTCTTTTGAAACGTTGCATTTTTTACTCCTATCAGGCTTGGCCTCATTGTGTTGACCAAGCTATATATTTAATAAATTGAAATTAATGTTTTAAAACTTAGCCTGCCCCCATAACCATACTTTATCCGTATCAGTTAAAGCTGAGCCACTATCAGCTGAGAAAGAGGCATATTTAAGCCCCGCGCTGTAATGCTTGGTGAATTTTTTCACGGCTAATAGATCAATCTCTGTACCTAGATCAGCGCCACCTTCATCTTCAGAGAAGCTGTGAAAAACACCTACTAATTTAACTCCAGAAACCTTGCCTGACACCGACACATAGGTATCCTCCAGCCCATTAGCACGAGGAGCTAAGAACTTATCAGCCCAGCCATTGAATTTATGATTAGTTCCAAGAGGTGTACTAAAGCCCGCATCACCTGAATCACTACCCAGTAATTCATAGCCAAGCTTGGCAGTAACGCCACCGAATACTCCACCGAGTTCTAAATTGAGATATTCCGTATCCGCATCAACACCCGTATTGCTATCGCTTTCCTGTGCGGCCAATTCCAAGCGGTATATTACTTTAAACGTATCCACATCAGATTTACCCGAATAACTAAAACCCAATGTTGTTAGTTCATTGTCATTTTCATCTTCTAAATCATAGGCGTATAAAGACAGCTTGCCTGGGCCTACCGAATTGATTCCTACGTTCGCCAATATGGATTGAGTATCCGCTCTATTAAAGAAAATACCGTTTGTTTGTGCTAAGTAAGCTAAATTAAACGTGACATTTTCTAATGCCGTGTTTTTATAACTTAATGCATCATATGTTTGTTCATTTTGACGCCAGCCCACATTGCCAATGAATCGGGAATTGTCATAAATAATGCGTTGACGACCAAAACGCAGTTGCTGGTTTTCATTGGCATACTGTAAGTAAGCTTGATTAAGTTCATCGCCTTCAGGGTCAGGAATAATATCAGTAGCAATTGTGCTTGCTCCTGATGACTTGAAGTCGTCCTCAAGCGCACTAACATTAGTCATATCTGCATAGGCAGAAAAACCCTTGTAGCTACCTGTTTGAATACCAATGACGGACTTGAGTGTTAATGCGTCGCCTCTTTTAGCGCCGCCTTCCGTATCATTGCTTTCATAACGCAATCGTAAATCTAGAACAGGTTTAGAAGCCTCTAATGCTTCGGTGATAGAATTTGCCGCATTGGCGGCAGGAGAAAGAAGCGCGCTACTGATGGCAACAGCCATTAAATGCTTATTCATAATATACCCTTGAGTTTAATCTAGAGTTGAAACAACAATCCAACTCACATAAAAAAGTGATACGTCTTTGCATCTTCAAGGGGGTTAAAGCGAATAGTGTGCCAACTTTTTTAAAAGCTAACAGTAAGCCTTATTCTAACTAGCTTTCTATATAATTTAATGATTTTTAAATTATTATTTAAATAGATTTTTTCAATATTATTGATGCGCAAAATATAAGCATAAAAAAAACAAGTGCACTAAGAAAAAGCATATTTACAATAAATAAATATCGACTTTCTCACCTGCACGAACACCGTCACTCTCTTTCGGCAAGCAAACTAAGGCATCCGCTTTCGCCAAAGAAAACAATTGATGTGAACCCTGCCCCACTAAGACAGTTACGGCCGTTTGGCCATCAGTACATGGAAGTAATTTTCCACGCTGAAAATCCATTCGACCCGGGCGCTTGTTAAAATCGCAAGCGGCAAGCACTGTTAACTTTCGCAAAGGCCTTGATGCTTCTCCAGACATTTTCTGCAATGCTGACACGACGAGTAATTTAAACGTCACAGCACTAGACACCGGGTTGCCCGGCAAACCAAAAAAGTGGCAATGCTTAAAGCGCCCGAAGGCAAAGGGTTTTCCGGGTTTAATGGCAACCTTCCAAAAGCCAATGTCACCGATTTTTTGCATAACCTCTTTCACGTAGTCTGCATCACCTACTGATACACCGCCGGTAGAAATAATCGCATCGGCTTGCTGGGCTGCACAATATAAAGTGTCTTCTAAGGCATCTCGGCTGTCGGGCACAACACCTAGGTCTACCACCTGCATGCCTAATGCTTCTAATAAGCCTACCATCATAAAACGATTTGAATTGAAAATATCACCTGGGGCTAATAACTCGCCGGGCTGTTTAAGCTCATCTCCCGTACAAAAAAAAGCGACCTTCAATCGTCGATAAACCGATAATTCAGCAACGCCTATAGATGCAAGAACACCCAAGTCCAAGGCACTGATTTTTCTCCCTGCCGAATAGACCAAAGCGCCCTTTTCTATATCTTCACCTGCATGGCGAACATTCTGCCCCGGCTTAACTGGCTGCTGCAGAACAACACAACCATCTTCTTGATCAACATGCTCCTGCATGACAACCGTATCAACACCCTCGGGAACAACCGCCCCCGTCATGATGCGGATAGCCTGACCAGGAGCTATTGCACCTCGATAAGGGGCTCCGGCCATAGAGCGGCCAACGACAGTGAAAGAAACACCCGCATTTAAGCCTGAAGAGCAAGCGATGGCATAGCCATCCATAGCAGAATTTTTATGCGCAGGCACCGCAACTGAAGCGTATATATTGTCTGCCAATATTCGATCACGAGATGCCGATAGTGAAACGCTCTCCCGCTCTAGTACAGCAGTGACGGCATTGAGTATTTGTTGCTGAGCTTGTTCTAGATCTAGCATTTGATCTTGGTAGCAATTATTCATACCTTAAAAACTCTTCTTCAATATAAGTCGCAATCTGCTGAGGCTGATTAATATCCAATAAAATCATAGCTTGCGGCAGCTGCAACTGAGTATCC
>CAZBWS010000005.1:0-35630 GCA_964495705.1 uncultured Gammaproteobacteria bacterium | reverse complement strand
AGGCTGATTAATATCCAATAAAATCATAGCTTGCGGCAGCTGCAACTGAGTATCCGCTGCCACGGCAATAAAACCGCCTCGCAAAGGCTGACTCTGCTCAGCTTTTTCATGCAATCCAGCATATCCGCATGTATTGTCGGTATAAATCTGATCGGGTGAACAACAGATCAAGTCATGTCCCAATGACGCTCGGTGCAGTTCAATCTTGGGAATACTCTCGCCCTTGAAGCCTTCGACAATAATTAAATCCAGCTCATCGTGATTGAATTGTGTGAGTAAATTCTCGAAGCTTTGCGGTTTTTCTGTTTCTATCATCATCGCCCAACGCTGGTCAGAGGCAATCAACATTTGCTCCGCACCGGCCTTGCGCAAGCGATAGCTATCTTTGCCCGGCTTATCTATATCGAAATTGTGGTGTGCATGCTTTAACACTGCTACACGCAATCCTCGTGCGCGCAGGAGAGGGATAAGTTTTTCTAATAAAGTGGTTTTACCGGTGCCGCTATAAGCAGCAAAGCCAAGAATAGGAGTTTGCATTAATGTTCTAGTTCGTATGGAGTGTTGATATTGGTAAAGGCGGTAGGGTGATCGCTAAAATCAACTTCAATTGGGCTTTGGCTGCTGACCCACTGCATAACCTTGTGCTGATCATTTTTTAACGACTCTTCCAGCGCAGCCAAACAATCTCGGTGCAACAGCATAAACAGATGCTGTGTTTGTTCTCCATCATGGGGATAGGCTAGTTTAACCTCATTCGAGCAACGCCTTATACCATTCCATAAACGCTGTGCGAGGTCTTTGGGGATATTCGGTGCATCGCAAGCGCTAACTAATAACCAATCAGTTTCGCAACTAGCCAACGCTGCCGCAATACCTGCCAAGGGTCCGGGATGGTCTGGAAACTCATCGCCAATAACTCTAAAGCCTAACTGCTGGTATTGACCAACATTTCTATTCGCGCTGATTAATACATCGCCCACCTGCGGTCTTAGACGGTGTAATACCTGCTCAATCATTGGTTTACCTTTGTAATTCATCCATGCCTTATCTTCTCCACCCATACGACTGGAGCGGCCACCGGCCAAAATCAAGCCCGTCATATGCTGTCGATAGTCCATTTACTGATTCACCCAACGCTCACCATTAGCTAAAGTTTCTTTCTTCCAAAAGGGTGCCTTATGTTTTAGTTCCTCAATCAGAAAACGGCAAGCTTGGAATGCTTCATCTCTGTGCGCTGACCAAACAGCACAGACGACAATGTCATCATTAGGTAAAATATCACCGACACGGTGGATCACCAGCAGGTCCAAAAGATCCCACTGCTCTTGGGCACGGTCGAGTATTTTATACAACTGTTTCTCAGTCATGCCAGGGTAGTGATCTAAGCACATGGCCTGTACATCATCACCCTGATTAAAATCTCGCATCGTGCCGACAAAATGACAGGCGGCACCGTATTGGCCGCGGGGCAAACCCTGTTGATATTCGGCTAGCTTAGCCAACGCATCAAACTCTGCATCACATATTTCTAAACGCATGAACCTAACCTCCTGATACTGGAGGGAAAAAAGCCACCTCGTCACCGGGGTCAACTAATGTATCTAGGCGACAATATTCCATATTGCGCGCGCAGAGTAAGTTGCTAGGCACAGGTCTACCTTGTGAAACCTTTTCCCATAGTTGCATAACCGTTTGTTGCTTTGAGCAGTCTAAAGCCACCTCAGCAAAGCCAAGCTGCTCACTCAAGCTGGCGAATAATTTCACTTCAATTTTTTGCATGAAAACAAGATAGCAAAGATTAGGCCAATAATACTAGCCGTACGTAAGCTATTACTCAGCTCGCTTAAGTCGTAAACTATAGGCATGAGCAAACTCACCCATTTCGACCAAGACGGTCAAGCCCACATGGTAGATGTAGGCAATAAAGACATTAGCCACCGCATTGCTATCGCACAAGGCACCATCCGCATGCAGGCGGACACATTGGACATGATTGCCAACGGCGAGCATAAAAAGGGAGATGTACTCGCTATCGCTCGCATTGCAGGCATCATGGCGAGTAAAAAAGCCGCTGATGCCATCCCGCTATGCCACCCTTTAGCCCTGACAAAGGTCAGCATAGAATTTACTCTTGCACCAGAAACGAGCAGCGTGCACTGCATTGCACAAACCGAGGTGCATGCAAAGACTGGTGTGGAGATAGAAGCCCTGCACGCAGTGCAAGTTTCTCTGCTAACTATCTATGATATGTGCAAAGCCGTTGATCGTGGCATGATAATTGCTAATGTGTGCTTGCAACATAAGTCGGGTGGCAAATCCGATGACTTCAATTTAGACGAGAATCTTACGTGAGCCGAGAATTCATAGCCCTGAACATCGCTGTACTAACTATTTCAGATACTCGAACAATTGATGACGACACATCAGGCCAAACGCTGATTGAACACCTAGAGCGTGCCGGACATAGCCTTGCCGAAAGAAAGATTGTGCGCGACGACATCTACAAGATACGCGCCCAAGTCTCACAGTGGATTGCCGATGAGCAAACCGACGTAATCATCACTACCGGCGGCACGGGCATTACGGGTCGCGACGGTACACCAGAGGCGATACAACCGCTGCTGGATAAAACTATTGACGGTTTCGGCGAGCTTTTTCGCGCTCTATCCTACGATGAAATCAAAACATCTAGTCTACAATCGCGCTGCCTAGCCGGCGTTGCCAACGGCACCTACACTTTCTGCCTACCAGGGTCCAGCGGAGCCTGCCGAACAGGGTGGAATAAATTGATACAAGACCAGCTAGACAATCGCACAACGCCGTGCAACCTAGCCATGCTAATACCACGCTTGAAAGAGCATTAAATAACAAGAGGCAAAGAAAATTTGAATTAATCTATAAGTAGAGGCGCCCTAGCACTTTACACCCAATATAGAGAAGCGCATTATTATCCCTCAGTAGAAGATGCTTCAGAAGCATTACTGAAAGCCACGGCAAACAATAAAGACAGCAATGACGATAAAAAAGAATGGCTTAAATGCCGACATGAGCGCCCACTGGGATTCTTCCATCTTCGATGGTGCCAATGGCGCCTACCTCGAAGACATGTACGAATCTTGGCTACAAGACCCCAGCAGTGTGGAGCCGAAATGGCAGCAAACCTTTGCAAAGCTGCCTAGCCCAGACACACACAAGCGAGCCCACGACATCCCGCACTCAGAAGTACGTGCAGAGTTTCGTGAAATAGCCCGAATTAAGTCGCGTTACATTCCTTCTACTGCAGGCGATGCCGGCCAGCTAGAGCACGAACGAAAGCAAGTGCGTGTATTACACCTTATTCAAGCCTTCCGCACCAAGGGGCACCAACATGCAGCTTTGGACCCGCTGTACCGCAAGCAAGCGGAAGACATCCCAGATCTTACACTTAAATTCCATGGCCTTAGCCTCAGTGACTTAGATACTGTTTTTGATACGGGCACTCTATTTGGCCCTAGCAAAGCGACATTGGCTGAAATACTCGAAATTCTCAACGAGACTTACTGCGACAGTATTGGTGCCGAGCTGATGCATATCTTAGATATGGATGAGCGCCGCTGGCTACAACAGCGCATTGAGACCACCCGAGGCAAGCCCAACTACGACAGAGCCTTCAAAACATTGCTGCTTGAGCGCCTAACAGCCGCCGAGGGCATGGAGCGCTATCTACATACTAAATACGTAGGTCAAAAACGCTTCTCTCTTGAGGGTGGTGAAGCAATGATTCCTATGCTCGACTTGCTGATTCGTGAAGCAAGCTCCGCTGGCACGAAGGAAGTAGTGATCGGCATGGCTCACCGTGGCCGCCTCAATGTCTTAGTTAATGTTATGGGCAAGAACCCCGCTGACTTATTCTCTGAATTTGAAGGCAAAATGAGTACCGGTGAGACGCGCTCAGGCGATGTAAAATATCATATGGGCTTTTCTTCAGACATTAAATCTGAGCATGGCACCACTCACCTTACTTTAGCGTTTAACCCTTCACACTTAGAAATTGTTGCCCCCGTCGTTGAAGGCTCGGTGCGCGCCCGCCAAGATCGCCGTGGCGATAAAGAGGGCAATGAAGTACTCGCCATCAATATTCACGGCGACGCTGCATTTGCTGGCCAGGGCGTAGTGATGGAAACCTTCAACATGTCCCAGTCCCGTGGTTTCTCGACCAAGGGTACGGTGCATATTGTCATTAACAACCAGGTTGGCTTCACCACATCCAACCAAGAAGACTCGCGCTCTACTTATTACTGCACCGACGTCGCAAAGATGGTGAACACCCCAATCTTTCACGTCAACGGAGATGACCCTGAAGCGGTCATGCAGGTAACGCAACTGGCTTTGGCCTATCGCAATCAATTTAAGAAAGACGTGGTTATCGACCTGATTTGCTATCGTCGCCACGGCCACAATGAGGCCGACGAGCCCTCGGCGACTCAGCCGATGATGTATCAAAAAATTAAAGCCCTAGAAACTACGCGAACGCTTTATGCCAAACATTTGATAGCGCAAAGCATCATCACCGAACCGGAAGACCGCAGCTTTGTTGAGAACTATCGCGACACCCTCGATAACGGACTATGTGCACAGCCTTTAATTGCTGATGCCTCGGAAGATAAAGGCCTTTATGTTGTCGACTGGGAACCCTTCCTTGGCAAAGACTGGGACGAGCCCTGTGATACGCGCGTTGCACTGGATAAAGTAAAAGAGCTCAACGACAACCTATTGAAAATCCCTGAGGGTCATGTCGTTCATCCGCGAGTGATGAAAATTCTCGATGACCGCCGCAAGATGGGGGCTGGCGCCATGCCGATGGACTGGGGCTTTGCGGAGACGATGGCCTATGCCTCGCTCGTTACTGAGTGGTATCCGATTCGCTTAAACGGGCAAGATGCTGGTCGCGGCACCTTCTTCCATCGCCACGCAGTGCTGCACGGTCAAACTACGGGTGATGCCTATGTACCACTGCGCAATGTATCGGAGAATCAAGCCAATTTCTTGGTAATCGACTCACTACTCTCTGAAGAAGCGGTATTGGCCTTTGAATACGGCTACTCAACTTCAGACCCTCATTCGCTGGTTATCTGGGAAGCGCAGTTTGGCGATTTCGCCAACGGTGCGCAGGTGGTTATCGATCAATTCATTAGTTCTGGCGAGCAGAAATGGAACCGTCTCAGCGGCCTCACAATGCTGCTACCCCATGGCTATGAGGGCCAGGGGCCAGAGCATTCATCGGCTAGGCTAGAGCGTTATTTGCAACTCTGTGCCGAACACAATATGCAGGTTTGTTACCCTACAACGCCTGCACAGATATTCCACTTACTGCGTCGCCAAGCGATTCGCCCCTGCCGCAAGCCTTTAATCGTCATGACGCCTAAAAGCTTACTGCGTCATAAACGTGCTGTTAGCCCCTTAGACGATCTATCAGAAGGCGCCTTTATGCCCATCCTCTGCGACCTAACCACAGGTCAGCGAGAAGATGAGATTAGCCGAGTGGTTTTCTGTAGCGGCAAAGTTTACTACGACTTGCTAGAGTACCGAGAAACCAACAACATAGATCATGTTGCACTCATTCGCATCGAACAACTCTACCCATTCCCCGAAGCATTAATGGGCGCTGAAATTGAGCGTTACAACAATGTAGAAGAATTTGTTTGGTGCCAGGAAGAGCCTCTTAACCAAGGTGCTTGGTACAGTATTCAACACCACATTCGTGCCATGCTCAACGGCGAGTATTTGCACTATGCTGGTCGTCCTGCCTCCGCATCACCCGCGGTAGGCTCTGCTAAAATACACGTCGTGCAACAAAAGCAGTTAGTTGAAGACGCATTTAACCCAATTAACGAAGCCTAATTATTTAACGCTGCTACGTAAGATATTGAAGAGAAGAAAATTATGTCGATTGAAGTCAAAGTTCCCGTACTACCCGAGTCCGTAGCCGATGCCACTGTTGCAGCGTGGCACAAACAGCCTGGCGACAGTGTTAAACGCGACGAAAACCTTGTCGATATTGAAACTGACAAGGTTATCTTAGAAGTACCTGCACCTGCAGACGGTGTACTTGAAGAGATACTGCAAGAGGTGGGCGCGACCGTAACAGCCAACCAATTATTGGCTAAAATGAAAGAGGGCGCTGTGGAAGAACAACCTGCTGCTCCAGCCCCCGCTGCTAGCGTGGACAACTCAGCAGAGCAGACCTTGAGCCCCGCCGTACGTAAATTAGTTGAAGAGCATAATCTCGACCCCAGCCAAGTTAAAGGCAGTGGTAAAAATGGCCGTTTACTCAAAGAAGATATCCTCAAGCATCTTGAAAGTCAGCCAGCGGCGCAGACTACCAGCACCGCACCACAACTATCGGCTGCTGAAAAAGCCCCGGTGCATAGCCCTGAACGCTTAACCAGTGCAGGGGATCGACCTGAAAAGCGCGTACCAATGACCCGCCTACGACAACGTATTGCAGAGCGCCTCGTCGAGTCGCAGCAAACGTCAGCCATATTGACTACGTTCAATGAAGTTAATATGCAGCCAATTATGGACCTGCGCAGCAAGTACAAAGAGCAATTTGAAAAGTCTCACGATGTAAAACTAGGCTTTATGTCCTTCTTTGTACGAGCATCAGTAGAAGCCCTCAAGCGCTTCCCTGAAATCAACGCGTCTATCGACGGTGGCGACATTGTCTACCATGGTTACCAAGACATCGGCGTGGCGGTTTCCTCTCCACGTGGATTGGTTGTTCCCGTGCTGCGCAATGCAGAGCACATGAGTATGGCAGATGTAGAACAGTCCATTAGCAATTACGGCCAGCAGGCGCAGGACGGAAAGCTTGCAGTAGAGGATCTGCAGGGCGGCACCTTTACTATATCTAACGGCGGTGTATTTGGTTCTATGATGTCGACCCCCATATTGAATCCACCTCAATCAGCCATCTTAGGCATGCACAAAACCCAGCAACGTGCCGTAGTTGAAAATGGTGAAATTGTCGCTAGGCCTATGATGTATTTGGCACTGTCATATGATCATCGAATTATTGATGGCAAGGAAGCGGTACAGTTCTTAGTAACCATTAAAGAACTATTAGAAGAGCCTGCCCGTATCATGTTAAACATATAGTCAATAAAAAACTTAAACCAGCCTATCGCACACCCATGCGGATAGGCTAAAAAACAACTTAGGAATTATCACCCATGGCAAAAATAGAAACTCAAGATAAATACGATGTTATTGTCATTGGCGGTGGCCCAGCAGGCTATGAATCAGCTATTCGCTGTGCCCAACTAGGCTTGAATACCGCTGTTGTAGAAAAGTGGATTGGCAAAGCGGGAACCTATGCACTGGGAGGAACTTGCCTCAACGTTGGCTGTATACCCTCTAAAGCACTACTAGAGTCTTCGCACTTATATGAAGAAGCTAAACATGATTTTGAGCTGCATGGAATCAAAGCCAAGGGTATAGAGATTGATGTGCCAACGATGATTGCTCGTAAAGACAAAGTCGTTAAGGAGTTAACCGGTGGCATAGAGCAACTATTTAAAGCCAATGGTATCACTTGGCTAAAAGGCCATGGCAAGGTATTGGCCGACAAGCAAGTTGAAGTGACTACTGGCGACAGCAGCGAAAGCGGCGAAACCTATGTTGTTGATGCAGACAACGTCATCATTGCAACGGGGTCCAGCCCAGTAGAAATTCCACCAGCACCTTTTGACGGCGAATTTATCGTTGACTCCACTGGCGCACTGGACTTCCCAGACACCCCGAAGACACTGGGCGTCATCGGCGCTGGAGTAATCGGCCTAGAGTTAGGCAGTGTGTGGCGCCGCCTAGGTGCCGAAGTGACTGTAATCGAAGCGATGGATGATTTTTTAGCCATGGCTGACAAAGCTATCGCCAAAGATGCACAACGCCAATTTAAAAAACAAGGCTTAGATATTCGCTTGGGCGCACGCCTAACCGGCACTGAGATTGTCGGTAAAGGCAAAAACAAGCAAGTTGAGATCACCTATAGCGACGCCAAAGGCGAACAGAAGCAACGCTTTGACAAGCTAATTGTCGCCGTAGGCCGACGCCCCTTTACTGACGGCCTCTTTACCAGTAATGCAGAGCTTGAACGCGACGAGCGTGGATTTATGCTGGTCGACAATCAATGTCGTACCAGCGTGCCGGGTATCTACGCCATTGGCGATGTCGTACGTGGGCCAATGTTGGCGCATAAGGGGATGGAAGAAGGTGTCATGGTCGCTGAGATTATCGCCGGAGAACACGCGCAAGTGAACTACGACACTGTGCCCAATGTAATCTACACCTACCCTGAAATCGCCTGGGTTGGCAAAACCGAAGAAGAGCTCAAAGCCGCTAACGTTGAATATAAGTCAGGAGCCTTTCCGATGGCCGCGTCGGGGCGAGCCAAGGCAGCAAATGCTACTGACGGGCAGGTGAAAATTTTATCCGATGTTAAAACGGATAGAATACTAGGTATGCACATCATCTGTGCCAATGCCTCCGAAATGATTGCTCAAGGCGTTATCGCCATGGAATTTGGTTCCAGCACTGAAGATTTACAGTTAACGATGTTTGCACATCCCACACTATCAGAAGCCGTGCACGAAGCAGCACTGGCTGTAGATGGACGCCCGATTCATATTGCCGCTAAGCGCCCAAGAAAATAACTGAAAAAACATAAAGAAACTCAACGAGGAGTTTATAAGTATGAACCTGCACGAATATCAGTCCAAGGCACTATTTGCCGAGTTTGGTGTACCCGTTCCGAATAACCGCGTGGTACGTAGTGCTAGCGAGGTTGCCGCAGCCTGTGGGGAGCTCAGCACGGAGAAATGGGTCATCAAGGCTCAGGTTCATGCAGGGGGACGCGGCAAGGCTGGCGGCGTAAAGCTGACTAGCAGTATAGAAGAAGCCACACAGTTTGCTGATGATATGCTGGGCACTCAATTGGTGACCATTCAAACCGACGCCCAAGGCCAACCCATCAATCAAGTATTGG
Organism: uncultured Gammaproteobacteria bacterium; assembly: GCA_964495705.1. Lineage (GTDB taxonomy): Bacteria > Pseudomonadota > Gammaproteobacteria > HTCC5015 > HTCC5015 > CAZBWS01. Next base: position 26,608 of record CAZBWS010000005.1, on the reverse strand, counting down.
TTGAAGAGACATGTAATATCGCCAATGAGCTATACCTTGGTGCAGTACTAGACCGAGCCAGTCAACGCGTAGTGATCATGGCCTCTACCGAGGGCGGCGTTGAAATTGAAAAAGTGGCTCACGAAACACCCGAGAAAATTCTCAAGGCCACGATCGACCCTCTCACGGGCTTAATGCCCTACCAGTGCCGCGAGCTCGCTTTCGGCTTAGGCTTAAGTGGCAAACAGATAAAGCAGTTTAGCGTTATACTTAACGGCCTTGCTAAATTGTTCGTTGAAAAAGACCTGTCCTTAATCGAGGTCAACCCCATGGTAGTCACTACGGAAGATGACCTGCTTTGCCTAGATGGCAAAATAAACATCGACGATAACGCCCTTTATCGCCACCCTGAGCTAGAGGCACTGCGCGACGAGACCCAAGAAGATGAACGCGAAAACCGCGCCAAGGAATGGGATCTTAACTATGTACACCTCGACGGCGACATTGGCTGTATGGTGAATGGTGCCGGTCTAGCCATGGCCACTATGGACCTAGTTAAGCTGCACGGCGGTAATCCCGCCAACTTCTTAGATGTGGGTGGCGGCGCGACGAAAGAACGCGTTACCGAAGCCTTTAAGATCATCCTTTCTGATCACAATGTAAAAGTAGTATTAGTGAATATCTTTGGTGGTATCGTGCGCTGTGACTTGATCGCCGAAGGTATCATTGCTGCAGTTGAAGAAGTAAAGCTCACCATCCCCGTCGTCGTTCGCTTAGAAGGCAATAACGCCGACAAAGGTAGCGAACTACTCAATGCCTGTGATATGAATATTATCGCCGCACAATCTTTAACCGATGCTGGGCAACAAGCTGTTGCTGCCGCGAAGCAATAAGGAGCAGCCCAGATGAGCGTATTAATTGATAAAAACACCAAAGTAATCTGCCAAGGCTTCACCGGAAAGCAGGGCACCTTTCACTCTGAGCAAGCCATAGCTTACGGCACGCAAATGGTTGGCGGTGTAACCCCAGGCAAGGGCGGAACTACCCACCTTGGTCTACCTGTATTCAACACGGTTAACGAAGCAGTCAAAGCCACGGGAGCCACCGCCAGTGTGATCTACGTGCCTGCGGCTTTTTGTAAAGACTCCATCCTAGAAGCGGTTAGCGCAGGCGTTGAGCTTATTGTTTGCATTACCGAGGGCATTCCAACATTAGATATGCTGGAAGCCAAAATTGCCGTCGACCAAGCTGGTATTCGCCTTATTGGCCCTAACTGCCCTGGCATTATCACCCCTGGTGAATGTAAAATCGGCATCATGCCTGGCCATATTCACCTGCCCGGCAAAGTCGGCGTGGTATCCCGTTCGGGTACACTGACCTATGAAGCCGTCAAGCAAACAACTGATCACGGCTTTGGGCAAAGCACCTGTATCGGTATAGGCGGCGACCCCATTCCGGGGACCGGCTTTATAGATGCTCTAGAGCTATTCCAAAACGACCCACAGACCGAAGCAATTATCATGGTAGGGGAAATCGGCGGCAGTGCCGAAGAAGAAGCGGCAGAGTATATTAAAAACCATGTAACCAAGCCCGTGGTGTCCTATATCGCTGGGGTAACTGCCCCTAAGGGCAAGCGTATGGGTCACGCAGGGGCTATTATTGCTGGCGGCAAAGGCACTGCAGCGGAGAAATTTGCCGCACTAGAAGCCGCTGGAGTGGCTACGGTGCAAAGCCCAGCAGAGCTTGGCAATAAGCTGAAAGAAATTACGGGTTGGTAAATCTTGTGGTTCACACATAAAAAAGCCCCGCTCTGCGGGGCTTTTTTATGTGTGTTATCCGTTATAAAACAATCTTAGCCCACTTCTTTTAAGCCTTTCATCAACAGCTTAGGCTTGCGCTTAGACACATCCTTTACATAGGCGTCTATCTTGCGTTTATAGCTGCGCTCCAGGTCACAAAATTCAATGCCATACACCTCCCTGGTAAAGCAATGGTCAACGATAAGGGAGTGTTAATTACACGGGCAGAAATATTCGCTGGCAGCTCAACAGGGAAATCGGGGTCCGTTAAAACTCGATGGTGGCGCCTTCCGTATAGCGTCTCATAGATAAAAGGACGATTTACACCGACAAGCCAATTGTAGTTAAGCGCTCAAAGCATTCTATCAAGGACTGTAAAAGTCAGCTGATTCAGCAGCCATAACTATATTATATTGTGGAAAAACGTATAATCCGCCCATGCAGCAGCAACTCCACAAGCACGCCACCCTATTGGCACTGATCAGCCTATCCCCATGCCCTGCAATGGCTGAAGATGACGACTGGCCTCTATGCCCTGCTCCTGCCTATTATCAAGCTCCTGAACTAAGGCTAGATCTACCCCAAGGTACTATCCAAGCCTATGCGGATAAGCTGCAAAGCCAGTCTATCGATGGTCAACAACGGGTTATTTTAGATGGCCGAGTCATACTCGAAAGCCACCAAGAAATACTCCAGGCGGACCACGCCAACTTTGATCGCGATAGCGGCAATATACTGCTCAATGGCAATGTACAAATACACAACGATGAGATGGATATGTACGCCAGTTCAGGTAGCTACAGCCAAAGTGATGGTATTGGGAGCTTTAAGGATGCCCAATATCAATTGCGCAATACGCGGGGCAATGGCTTTGCCGGAAGTATTTCTCGCCCTAGCGATAACATCACCCTGCTCGACCAAGCCGTCTACACCTCTTGCGTCACCCCCCAACCAGAGTGGGCCATTCACAGCAGCCAGCTCAGTCTAAATAAAGACACCGGCGTCGGCATTGCCAAACACCTGCGTCTACACCTGCTGGACACACCTGTTTTTTATTGGCCATATATCTCTTTTCCAATTGATGACCGCCGCAAGTCTGGCCTGCTGTTCCCCAGCTTTGGCAGTAGCTCTCAAAATGGCTTTGAGCTTGCCCAACCCATTTACTGGAATATTCACCCACAAGTAGATGCCACACTTACCCCTCGCCATTTATCTAAGCGAGGCAGTCAACTACAAAGTGAGTGGCGCTATTTAAATAATCTAGGTGACTACCAGCTGGATGCCGAATACCTGGACGATGACGAATTTGGCGATACGCGCTGGTTGGTTGGCTTTGCCAATACAGGCAAGCTGGGTCATGGTTGGACTAGCAGCATCAGTACTCGTCGCGTATCTGACAGCGATTACCTAGAGGACCTCGACAGCAACTTAGGCCTTGGTAAACCTCAGCACCTACTTTCCACCGGCAGCGTACAATATTCAGGGGCTATTTGGCGGCACCAGATTGGCGTGGACCGCTACCAAACTCTAGATCAAGATATCACACTAGAAAATCGTCCACATCGCCGCGAACCCTTTACTTCCAGCCAAGCGAGTACCGAATGGCAGGGGCTAGATCTAAACTTCCAAGGCAGCTGGGTCAACTATGCCCACGCCAACAACGTCAACGGCCACCGTATAGACCTCTACCCCAGCTTAAGTAAAACCTTTGGAACAGCAGGCTGGTACTCCACCCCCAAGTTGGGGTTGAGACATACACAGTACGAGCTCAAAGACTTACAGAATACCAGCGAGACATCGCCTAGCCGAACCACTGGTATTATCAGTATCGATAACGGTCTAATCTTTGAGCGAAGTCTAAGTAAAAACCGCTTACAAACACTGGAACCACGCGTCTATGGTCTATACATACCCGCCGAGGAACAGGTCAACCTGCCGCTATTTGACACCGGCAGTTACACCTTTAGCTATGCGCAGTTATTTCGCGAAAACCGCTTTACTGGTGCTGACCGCCAAGGTGACGCCCAACAAATTAGTGTGGGCTTAACGACACGTATTTTAGATGAAAACACTGGCGATGAGCTGCTCAGTGCCAGTATTGGTCGCGCCTATTATTTACATGACCGTGAAGTCACCCTTAGCGAATTAACCGAAGACACCAGCAGCGCATCGGATATTGCCGCCGATGCCCAGGCCAAATTTGCGCAGCACTGGAGTGCCGGTGCTAGCCTGCAATACAGCAGAGACGAAGATGAAGTAAAGCGGCGTACCTATCGTCTGCGCTATAAAGCCGATGCCGATAAAATAGTAAATCTTGGCTACCGTTTTGTCAGCGACAGCGAGCTCAAACAAGCCGAAATATCCAGTGCTTGGCCCATAGGCCACAATTGGACGCTTGTTGGCCGCTGGCTCTATGACCTAGAAAAACAGCGCAGTCAGGAAACCTTTGCAGGTTTTGGCTATCAAAGCTGTTGCTGGGCCGTCAGTGTTGTCGGTCGCAACCAGGTACGCGACGAAACGGTGGCAGGTGTTACCCAATCCACCAGTGACAATCAAATACTTTTACAAATCACCCTTAAAGGCCTAGCCGATATTGGTGATGACAACAATGCCCTGCTACAGCGAGGCATACTCGGATATGACGAATAAATGAAAAACACCAAATACACGCTAACCACCCTGCTCTGCGGATTACTTTTAGGGCTATCTTTTAGCAACGCCCAAGCGGCGCGTAAAGCACTTGAAGGGATTGCGGCTGTTGTTGATAACAGCCTTATTCTAAAAAGTGATTTTAACTTCGAATATAACCGTATACGTGAGCGCCTAAAAGGACAAGGCGGCACACTGCCCCCTGAAAAGATATTGCGCAAGCAGGTGCTTGAACATTTAATTTTAAAAGAAGTACAGCTACAAGCTGCTGCTCGCAAAGGCATTCGCATCGACAACAGCATGCTAAATGACCAGATTGCCAATATCGCCGCACAGAACAAAATCAGCGTTGCACAGCTCAAACAACAAGTTGAACTCGACGGTACGACTTACAGCGACTACAGAAAATTTTTACTCGAAGAAATAACACTACAACAGCTGCGTCAACGCACAGTCTATGATCGGGTCATTGTGTCTGAGCAAGAGATCGAAGACTATCTAGCCCAAAACCCGGTGGGCAGTGAACAGCTAGAATATCAGCTCAAACACATCCTCATTGCCGTTCCCGAAGAAGCCTCTGCAGATGACATTCAAGCAGCGCAAGCAAAAACTGAAGAAGTCTTTGCTAGTATTCAAGCAGGGGAGAGCTTCTCAGACTTAGCCGTTGCCAACTCCCACGGTCAAAAGGCCCTCGAAGGCGGCGACCTAGGTTGGTTTAAACGCCCCCAAGTGCCAACGATTTTTGGCAAGGCATTAGACAAGCTGCAAAAAGGCCAAACCGCCGCACCTATTCGCAGCGCCAGCGGCTTTCATCTAGTCAAGTTAGTTGAGCTGCGCGGGGAGCAACGTCGTGTCGTTCAACAAGTGAAAGCCAGACATATATTAATTAAGCCAGACCTTGTGACCAGCATAAGCCAAGCACAAGAGAAAATTAGCAAGCTGCGTAAACGCATTAGCCAAGGCGAAGACTTTGCCCAACTCGCTAAAGCGCATTCAGCCGACAGTAGCTCGGCACAAGGCGGCGACTTGGGCTGGGGCGACCCCGCACAGTATGTTCCCACCTTCCAGCGCGCGGTTGAAAAACTACCTATCAATACACTCAGTGAACCTATCCGCACACAGTTTGGCTGGCATATCATCGAGGTCCTTGAGCGCCGAGACTATGATGAAACTGATGAGTATCGTCGCAATATTGCACGCAGCAATTTGCGCGAACTCAAAGCGAATGAAGAGGAGGACCTATGGCTACGCCGCATCCGCGATCAAGCCTATGTGGAATTTCGCCTACCCGACATGCAAGACAAGCCTACAAAAAATGAGACAAAGTGAGTTCCACTAGACTACCTCGTATCGCCATTACCGCAGGTGAGCCTGCAGGTATTGGCGTAGATTTATGTTGCCTACTAAGCCAACAAAGCTTCCCGGCACAACTTTTAGTCATTGCCGATGCGGACGCCATACAAGCACGTGCACAACAACTCGATATTGCTGTTGATATTATTCGCCACAATAGTACACACAACACTACAGCTCATAGCCCTGGCCAACTGCAAGTATTGCATATGCCATGCCCTGCCGAGGTACAGGCGGGCAAGCTGAACACTAATAATTCGGCCTACGTTGTAGAGACCTTAACGGCAGCCGCCATCGGCTGTATTGAAAATAATTTCGACGCTATCGCCACAGCCCCTGTACATAAGGGCATCATCAATGCCGCTGGCATACCTTTCAGTGGTCATACCGAATTGTTTGGTGAAATTTGCGTAACACACACAGGCAAGGGGCAGCCTGTAATGATGCTCGCCGCAGACCAGCTCAGGGTCGCGCTAGCAACAACTCACCTTCCCCTCGCCCAAGTTAGTAACGCCATTAATGCGGATAGCCTGTCACAGACTATCCGCATCCTCAGTGATGACTTGAAAAACAAATTTGGCATTGCCCAACCACATATTTTAGTCTGCGGCCTAAACCCCCATGCAGGTGAAGATGGACATATGGGGCGTGAAGAGATTGATACCATTGAACCTTGCCTAGAGCTATTGCGAAAAGAGGGAATTAACCTCAAAGGCCCTCTGCCTGCGGATACGCTGTTCACCCCAAAGCATCTAGATAGCGCTGACGCCGTGCTGGCCATGTATCACGACCAAGGGCTGCCCGTACTGAAATTCGCAGGCTTTGGCAAAGCCGTAAACATTACCTTGGGGCTGCCAATCATTCGCACCTCGGTAGATCACGGTACCGCACTAGACCTAGCGGGAACAGGGGATATTAGTAGTGGAAGTTTTATTGCTGCTATTGATGAAGCGATTCGCCTTGTTCACTCCTCTAAGTGCTAGCTTGGCTTAGATGCTTAATTGACGCCGATACTGATCTGGCGTCATATCAAACCAACGCTTGAAGGCGCGCCTGAAATTGGCACTATCGTGATAGCCCAACAGCACAGAGATCGCCTCAATCGACATTCCTCCCTCTTTTAAATAGGCGGCAGACTGCTTAGATAAAATGTCATCGCGTATCTGTCGAAAACTCGTACCCTCCAATTTTAACTTTCTCGCCAATGTTCGCTTACTGATAAATAAAGACCGTGCGGTCTCTTCTTCACTGGCGATCCCTGAAGGGTGGGATAGCATCAATTTTTGCACTTGATATTTGCACGTACCTTTTTGCTTGTGCTGCTGAGCTAATATCACCTCACACTGTTTATAGGCCAAAGCATAATTCGCTTCACTGGCCGACACATTCGGCACATAACAAGCATCTAAAGGGATTTTAACCATGACACAAGACTGAGAGAAGCTTACTTTGCCTGGCAAGTAATCGGCATACTCATCAGTATAATCAGGCGCGGAATGCGCGAAGCAGGTCAAGGCCTCAGATAATGGCCGACCCAAAATAAACCGTGCACATTCGAAAAAAGCCATGCCAAAGGCCTCCGATAAACAACGCAGCGTCTCTTCACTCAGCTCAATATCAAAATGACAGTGGCACTCTAAGCAGTCTTGGCTCTTCAGCAGCTCTAGGCGAGCAAAGTTCATCCGAGTGGGTAAAAAAGCTTGTACCGCACGCATGGTCGTTAATAAGTTCGGGCTACTATTGACCAATAGGCCCATCACACCATGGGTTAAGGGCGTCAACCTACGTCCCAGACGCAAACCCAAAGCTCCGTCACCTGACAACTCCATCGCATTACTAACAATTTGTATTTGCTGCTTGGCTGTAAGCAGTATGTCATCTTGTAAAAACTGCTCTGCGGTCATCCCTGTCAAGTGTAATAACTCTGTAAAGTCACGCATTTGTAACCCCAGTTCCCTCGCAATTAGGCGCGAGTAATTAGAGGGTATACAAGCAATACTGAGATCAATGGAACATACAGGGTAAGTGGGCACTGGCATATAACCCAGTGTCTTTTAATGACTCCCTATTGTCAAGAAATGACCTCTTAATAGACGCCACAAAGCAGTAAGCTAAAGCACTTGAATTAACCCTTTATCATTAAGCACTGTAGGAGCAAAAGATGGCGAACATTACATTTATAGAACACGATGGCACCGAACACGCTACTGAACTTGAAGAGGGTAAGTCATTGATGCAAATCGCCATGGACAACGGTGTACCGGGGGTAGACGCCGACTGTGGCGGCGAATGTGCCTGTGGCACTTGCCATGTCATCGTTGAGCCGCAATGGATCGCGATGACAGGCCCTGTGTCAGCAGATGAGCAGCAAATGTTAGACATGACTCCGGAGCAAACAGACACCTCGCGCCTGTCTTGTCAGATAAAAGCCAGCAATGAAATGGATGGCATGACCGTGCGTCTACCTGAATTCCAGATGTAGGCTCGCACCTAACCTTGATTATTTACATTTGACGGACATAAAAACATGAAAGATAAACTCAATAATTTAATCAACCCCATCGCCGACAAAACGGCCAAGGTCATCCCCCTACATACGCAAATTAAGGGCATGCAGGCTTTCCAGAAAGCCAAGAGAAAATTACTACCCAAACGCTTTTTAAGGCAAGTTCCTCAGTTTATTGAAACACCTATCCCTGATGTTGCCAGCCTCTCTATTGAGGATATTGATGTCAGCAATCCATTTATGTTTAAGCAAAATAAATGGCAACCCTACTTTAAACGCCTGCGCGACGAGTGCCCTGTGCACTATCAGGCCAATAGCCCTTATGGCCCATATTGGTCGATTACCCGCTATGAAGACATTGTGTTTGTCGACAAAAATCACCAGCTGTTCTCGGCAGAGCCGATTATTTCTATTGGCGACTCGCCTGATGGGTTAAATATAGAAACCTTTATTGCCATGGACCCACCCAAGCATGATTTACAGAGAAATGCGGTACAGGGTGTAGTCGCGCCGAAAAATTTAAAAGAAATGGAAGGAGTCATCCGCCAGCACGCGGGTGACATTTTGGACAGCCTACCCATTGGTGAAAAATTCGACTGGGTAAAACATGTTTCCATAGAACTTACTTCACGCATGCTAGCCACCTTATTCGACTTCCCCATGGAGGACAGGCACAAACTGGCTTCATGGTCTGATATTGCAACCGGCAGTCCAGAGACAACAGGGGGCACCGCGACGCCAGATGAAGTTTTCAGTGTTGCCGCAGTAGCAGCTGAAGCAATCTCTTTAATATGGCGTAGAAAGGAAGCACAAAAAGCCGCGGGCAAGGAGTTAGGCTTTGACTTGGTGAGCTTGCTGCTGTCCGACGAAAACACCAAGGATATGATTGACCGACCCATGGAGTTCTTAGGGACTTTCGTACTCTTGCTCGTCGGCGGCAATGACACGACACGAAACTCTATTTCAGGCGGAGTGCATGCATTAAATGAGTTCCCTGGGGAGTTCAAAAAACTAAAAGACAACCCCAGCCTAATTCCAAATATGGTCTCTGAAATCATCCGCTGGCAAACTCCTTTGGCGTATATGCGTCGCATCGCCAAGGAAGACGTTGAAGTGAATGGGAAAACTATCAAGAAAGGCGATAAAGTCGTTATGTGGTATGTATCGGGTAACCGAGACGAACGCAAAATTGAAAACCCAGATCAGTTTATTATTGATAGAAAAAGTGCGCGTAACCATTTGTCATTCGGCTTCGGAATACACCGTTGCATGGGCAATCGCTTAGCTGAAATGCAGCTGCGCATTATCTGGGAAGAAATATTAAAGCGTTTTGAGCATATTGAAGTGGTCGATGAACCCGAATATGTTCAGTCTAATTTTGTGAAGGGTTACACCCAACTAATGGTCCAATTAACGGCAAAAGTCTAGGTCAAAAATGTCTAAGAAATGCGTCATCATAGGGGCTAGCCATGCTGCTGCTCAACTTGTTCCCAGCCTACGCCAAGAAGGCTGGGAAGGTGAAATATTGATCATCGGCGATGAACCGCACCTCCCCTATCAACGCCCCCCTCTATCAAAAGCGTTTTTATCTGGAGAAAAATCTATAGAAAACTTACCCATTCGCCCAGCCTCTTTCTATGCAAAACATGATGCTGAGATTATGCATGGCAGTGTTACTGGCATTGATAAAGATAAAAAAACACTCCAACTTCAAGGCGGGCAATGTATTAGCTACGACCAGCTAGCAATATGTACTGGGTCTCGTGTACGCACTATTGGCCTGCCCGGTAGTACGCTGCCAGGTGTGCATTATCTACGCAATATTCAAGATGTTGAAAATATCAAGCGTGACGTACAAGAAGGCAAGTCAGCCGTTATTATCGGCGGCGGCTATATTGGCCTTGAAACCGCCGCATCCCTGCGCAAGCAAGGCATGCACGTGACCGTACTAGAAATGGCTGAACGTATACTGCAGCGCGTTACAGCACCAACACTATCAGAATTTTATGCCCGTATTCATGCCGAAGAAGGGGTGGCTATCCACACAGGTATTAATGTCGAAGGCATCGCCGGTGAAGACAGAGTTGAAAAAGTCACCTGCGCCGACGGCCAAGTATTCCCTGCAGACTTAGTCATTGTAGGTGTTGGAGTGCTACCCAATGTGGAGCTAGGAGAAAGTGCAGGGTTAAATATTAACAACGGTATTGTAGTTGATGAGTACAGCCGTACCAACTGCCCCAACATCGTCGCCGCAGGAGACTGCACCAGCCATTTCAATAAAATTTACCAACGCGAGCTACGCCTAGAATCCGTGCCCAACGCAAGTGAGCAAGCAAAGTCAGCCGCTGCATCTATCTGTGGTAATAGGAGAGAATATAAAAGCCTACCCTGGTTTTGGTCTGACCAATATGACTTAAAATTGCAAATCGCGGGTCTAAGCCAAGGCTATGATTCTGTCGTTATACGCGGAAACCAAACCACTGGAAGAAGCTTTGCTGCATTCTACTTCCAGGGTTCACAACTGATTGCTGCAGACTGTGTAAATCGCCCTCAAGAGTTCATGCTGAGTAAAAGAATCATTACTGAAAAGCTAACAGTAAAGCCTGAAGACATAGTGGATGAGAGTAAAACCATCAAGGAGTTGCTCCAAATAATCCTATAAAACTGCTGCTCGCATTAATAGGTTTTTTATATCGTATTCATTGTACCTATATTATTTCCTTTATTGTCTTGACTGCTACACTCCTAAATACAAAAAAACAAGACAACTCACAACAATAAGAGAGGAAGTAAGATGAGCGACCAATCAAAAAATTCAGGGCAATGCCCTGTCATGCACGGAGCAAGTACATCGTCCGGGGGTTCTAATGTGGCTTGGTGGCCGAATGCTCTGAATTTAGACATCCTGCACCAGCATGATAAAAAAACCATCCCTTTTGATACTGACTTTAATTATGCTGAAAGCTTTAAGTCAATTGACCTTGAGACTTTAAAAAATGACTTAAAGGAGCTGATGACACAAAGCCAAGCGTGGTGGCCTGCTGACTGGGGGCACTACGGTGGCTTAATGATTCGCATGGCCTGGCATAGTGCCGGCTCTTATCGTGTAACCGATGGCCGAGGTGGTTCAAACACAGGCAACCAGCGTTTTGCACCATTAAATAGCTGGCCCGACAATGGCAACCTGGATAAAGCGCGCCGCCTGTTATGGCCTATCAAGAAAAAATACGGCAACAAACTATCTTGGGCCGACCTCATGATTTTAGCAGGCAATATGGCCTATGAATCTATGGGCTTTAAAACCTTCGGCTTTGCGGGTGGGCGTGAAGACATTTGGCACCCAGAAAAAGATACTTATTGGGGCGCTGAAAAAGAGTGGCTACAAGAAAGTGGTGGTAAAGGCAGTCGTTATTCAGGTGAACGCGACCTAGAAAACCCATTGGCAGCCGTTATGATGGGCTTGATTTATGTGAACCCAGAAGGCGTGGATGGCAAGCCAGATCCCTTAAAAACAGCCCAAGATATGCGAGCTACCTTCTCTCGTATGTCAATGAATGACGAAGAAACCGTAGCTTTAACAGCTGGCGGCCACACAGTTGGAAAAGCTCATGGTAATGGTAATGCTGATGATTTGGGCCCAGAGCCTGAAGCGGCTGATATCAACGAACAAGGCTTAGGCTGGAACAATCATAAAGGCCGAGGAGTTGGCCGTGACACAGTGACTAGTGGTGTTGAGGGCGCGTGGACGACAAACCCCACACAATGGGACAATGGCTACTTTGATCTGTTGTTTAAGTATGAATGGGAGCTCACTACTAGTCCCGCAGGTGCTCAACAGTGGAAGCCTATCGATATCAGCGAAGCAGATATGCCGGTTGATGTAGAGACAGCCTCTATGCGTTGCATGCCAGTTATGACAGATGCGGATATGGCGCTGAAGATAGACCCTGAGTACCGCAAAATATCTGAACGCTTCCAGCAAGATCACGCGTATTTTGAAGATGTCTTTGCGAGAGCTTGGTTTAAATTAACTCATCGTGACCTAGGCCCTAAAAGCCGTTACTTAGGTGCTGATGTACCGACAGAAAATCTTATTTGGCAAGACCCAATACCTGCGGTCGACTATCAATTGTCTACTGCTGATATTGATAATTTAAAGACAACAATACTCGATAGTGGTTTAAGTGTTGGCGATTTGATAGCCACTGCCTGGGATAGTGCGCGCACATTCCGTGGCTCAGATTACCGTGGTGGTGCTAATGGTGGGCGTATACGCATTGCCCCTCAAAAAGATTGGCCAGGTAATGAGCCCGAGCGCCTAGCAAATGTACTGGCCACTTTAGAAGGCATTCAAGAAACGAGTGGCAGCAAGATTAGCATGGCAGACCTCATCGTTTTAGCTGGCACAGCTGCAGTAGAACAAGCCGCCAAAGCCGCGGGCATTGAGGCCAATGCGCCATTTACTCAAGGTCGTGGCGATGCGACAGAAGCCATGACTGATGCAGAGTCTTTCGAGTACTTAGAGCCACGTCACGATGGCTTTAGAAACTGGGTGCAAAAAGATTATGCGGTAATGCCAGAGGAGTTATTATTGGACCGTGCTCAACTCATGGGTTTAACCGCTCTTGAGGCGACTGCATTGATGGGAGGCATGCGTGTACTAGGTACTAACCATGGCAATAGCCAGCACGGTGTATTCACTAATCAGCTGGGCGTGCTAAGCAATGACTTCTTCGTTAACCTAACGGATATGGCTTACACCTGGGAGCCGACTGGCAAAAATTCCTACAATATCGTTGAACGCGATACAGGGGAGACAAAGTGGACAGCGAGTCGTGTTGATTTAGTATTTGGTTCAAACTCTATTTTGCGCTCTTACTCGGAGTTTTATGCTCAAGACGATAACCGTGAAAAATTTGTTCTCGACTTCATTAAGGCATGGACTAAAGTAATGAATGCCGATCGCTTTGATGTCTAAGCTTAGTTCTTAGATATTGTTATTTGGCCTGGTGGTTGGTGCGCGCAAGTATCGCACTACTATCAGGCCAAGTTTTTATATATTTGATTTTTATCGATTCGCAAGTGGTACTGTAGAAGAATAAAGTTGATTGTCTTCAGTACCAGATACTAAGACGCAACATCCTGAGATCCTCTCACCTATAATCACTGTTTTTGCGTGTTTGATCTGTCGTAGCTGTAGCACCAATACCTCAATACTGAATATTCAAAATCGTATATTATTTATTCGATATAGATAAATATTTACTGCTTTTAAATAGGCAATAAAAAATATAGAGTACCCAAACAACAAAGGTATTTAGTATTCGAGAATCTTTTTACATTAATGGAACTTTAATAAATGTAAAAGTACTAAATGCGACTAAAATTAGATTAAACATACATCACAAGGCAGCCACACATGAGCAATAACACAATGAAAGCTTCAGATCTTTTTGTTAAATCCTTAGAAGCTGAAGGGGTTGAATACATCTTTGCTGTTCCTGGGGAAGAAAATCTGGACATGGTAGAGTCACTTAGGACCTCCAAAATAAAACTTATCCTCAATCGCCATGAGCAAGGCTCAGCTTTCATGGCAGCCACTTATGGGCGCTTAACGGGTAAAGCCGGTGTCTGTATGGCGACACTTGGCCCAGGGGCGACTAATTTCTCTACACCTGCAGCTTATGCTCATTTAGGCGGCATGCCTTTAATCATGATTACTGGGCAAAAGCCTATAAAAAAATCTAAGCAGGGGCAATTTCAAATTATTGATGTGGTTGGCCTGTTTTCACCGATTTGTAAAATGGCTAAGCAAATAGTTCACGGCAACACAATACCTGCCTTAGTTAGAGAAGCTTTTCGATTAGCCGAAGAAGAGCGCCCAGGTGCGGTACTCTTAGAACTACCTGAAGATATTGCCACTGAAGACTGTGACGCAACTATCATCCCTCCTCATTCACGTCATTATGCGGTAGCAGCGGAAACTGTTTTGTCTGAAGCTGTTGACTTGATTAAAAGTGCAAAGATGCCCTTAGTACTTTTAGGCGCTGGAGCGAACCGCAAAGATGCACATACAGCCCTGACTAATTTTATTGAAAAAACACGTATTCCATTTTTTGTCACGCAAATGGGTAAAGGTGTTGTCGATGAGCGCTCCGAATTATTTTTAGGCACAGCAGCATTATCTGATGGCGATTATTTACACTGTGCAATAGAGCGTTCAGACCTCATTATCAACATAGGCCACGATGTAGTTGAAAAACCCCCTTTCTTCATGGAAGAAGGCGGTAAAAAAGTCATCCACGTGAACTATAAATCAGCACAGGTAGACCAGGTTTACTTCCCACAAGTTGAAGTTGTTGGCGACCTTGCTGCCTCTATTGATGCCTTAAGTGAGAAATTTGGTTCAGAAGCGAAAAGTGAGGTTGAGTATTTCAAAAAAATTAAAAATGAAATAGATCAAAACACAACGGAAGGCTCTGACGATCCTCGCTTCCCCGTCACCCCCCAGCGCTTTGTGGCAGACACTCGAAAAGTCATGTCTGATAATGACATTATTGCGCTAGACAACGGCGTTTATAAAATATGGTATGCACGTAACTATAAAGCCTACCAACCCAATACTGTATTATTAGATAACGCTCTAGCGACAATGGGTGCCGGCTTGCCCTCAGCTATGATGGCAGCCATGCTATACCCTGAACGAAGGGTTATGGCTATCTGTGGAGATGGCGGCTTTATGATGAACTCACAAGAGCTAGAAACAGCTGTTCGCCTGGGTTTGAATATTGTTGTCACGGTATTGAATGACAACTCTTATGGAATGATTCGCTGGAAACAAGCAGATGCAGGCTTTGATGACTGGGGTCTTGAGTTTGGCAACCCTGATTTTGTGCAATATGCGAATAGCTATGGGGCAACAGGGCATAGAGTCGATAGTGCAGAAAACCTGATCCCAACTTTTGAGAAGGCCTTTAATGCGGGTGGTGTTCATTTAGTAGAATTACCTGTTGACTACACCGACAACCAAAAAGTATTGATTGATGAACTGGCTGAAAAGGTATGCTTAATTTAGCTTGGCACACTATCAATACCTCTAGACATAAAAAATCATCAGCCTAAACAGGTTGGTGATTTTTTATATGGCTTAAATTTATTTAAGGAACAAAGATGCATAATAAAACAAATACCACAGAGCCCGTTGAAGTCGTTAACCCATTTGATCAAACAGTCATTGGAACAGTACCCAGTGTTGACTGGGAGGACGTGGACAAGTACTTAGATACCGCTCATGGCCTCGCTAAATTTTGTGGCAATTTAATACCGACATATCAACGTATTGAAATATTAAAAAAAGCCGCGTTATTGATGGGCGAACGCGCCGAACAGTTGGCTTTTCAAATTGCCAATGAAGGTGGCAAGCCGCTAATTGATGCCCGCATAGAAGTAGCGAGAGCTATTGATGGCGTAGGCCTGTGTATTAAAGAGCTATCTCATCTAACCGGCACAGAAGTGCCTATGGACTTAACAGAGGCTGGTGCTGGACGCATGGCCTTTACACGCCGTGAACCCATTGGGGTGGTAGTTGCTGTATCTGCTTTCAACCATCCATTGAATCTTATTATTCACCAAGTCGCCCCTGCAATTGCCGTGGGCTGCCCAGTGTTGGTCAAGCCCGCTGAAAACACGCCCTTATCTTGCCAGGCATTTGTAGAAATTTTATATGAAGCTGGCCTGCCCCCTGAATGGTGTCGCATGGTAGTTTGCAAGGTCGAAGTCACGGAAAAAATGGTGACGGACCCACGAGTGGCATTTTTCACGTTTATTGGCTCTGCTCGCATTGGCTGGATGTTGCGCTCAAAACTGGCACCCGGCACACGCTGCGCCCTAGAACACGGCGGCGTTGCCCCTGTCATTGTAGATGAAGGCGCCGACCTTGAGTCCATGATTCCATCTTTACTCAAAGGCGGCTTTTACCACTCTGGTCAAGTCTGTGTTTCCGTGCAGCGTATTTATGCGCCGCAAAGCTCAGCTGCAGATCTTGCACAGTTATTGGCTGAAGGCGCCGCAAAGTTGACCGTGGGAAATGCCATTGAAGAGACGACCGAGTGCGGGCCATTAATTAGGCCAGGAGAAGTAGATAGGGTTGCCAGCTGGATCGATGAAGCTAGTGATGCCGGGGCAAAAATTTTAACCGGTGGCAAAAAGCTAGGAGATACTACCTACGCACCTACTGTTTTGCTTGATGCTCCAGTAGACGCTAAGATTTCAAATATGGAAATTTTCGGCCCTGCGGTTAGTGTATATGGCTATGATTCTTTGGACGGCGCGATCGCTCAAGCCAATAGTTTAGCTGTTGCCTTTCAGGCATCCGTATTCACCCCGCGTTTAGATAATGCGATGAAGGCCATCCAAGAGCTGGATGCGACCGCCGTCATGGTTAATGATCACACGGCGTTTAGAGTAGACTGGATGCCCTTTGCTGGACGCCGAGAATCAGGCTATAACACGGGAGGAATAGGCTATACTATGCATGATATGACACAAGATAAGATGGCCGTGATCAAACTGTAAATTATTTTTACATATGGGGGGGCAAGACTCTATGACTCTACAAAGAAAACATTTTCGCCTGATCTTTTTTACGCTGTTTGTGTTTTCAGGAGTATCAGAGTCCAGTGAGTCTACCTCCCCTGAAATCAACCTTAATCACACGCCCATTCAGCTTAACGAAAATAAAGCAGGTAAGCATAAAGAGTCAGGGAGAACCTCTTGGTCACTGTATTTAGATAATGACTTATTTGTTCCCGGCAGCGAAGACCGAGATTATACTGGCGGGGTCGCTGTTAGTTTTTCGGGCGCAAATATTGAAGATCATCCTATTACTCTAGATAAATGGCTATCTGGACTCAGTAACTTAATTTTATCCGATCGGCAAAAAAACCTTAAGTCTGAACTGATACATAGTTGCGAACTTGGCTTTTCAGCTTTTACTCCATTAGACATATCTACAAGCACACCTGTTTTTAATGACAGGCCTTATTCTAGCCTCCTATACATGTCTAATTCACAAACTAGAATGGACTTCGATAATAGGTCAAGTATAACAACATCCTTAGCTCTAGGTGCGCTAGGCCTAAGTGCTGTTGGTGACTTGCAAAATGGAATTCATTCCGCGACGGGATCTGACGAAGCAGAGGGTTGGGACAACCAAATATCTGACGGCGGAGAGATCACTGGCCGTTACGCACTGTCCTATCAAAAGCACTTTGATATCAGCAACCCAAACTTAAATGCGAGTTGGTCAACAAATGTCAGCTTAGGTTATCTAACTGAAACAGGTGCCAATTTGTCTTGGCGCTGGGGCCGTTTACGCACACCTTGGTGGAAACTCAACAACAAAATTGGTAGCTATGGCGATAAAAGCTTCGCAGAATCTAGCCTTTCCAGTAAAAGAGATGAGCTATATTTATCTGGAGGGCTAGGGGTAAAAGCTGTTGCCTACAATGCTTTTTTGCAAGGCCAGTTTAGAGATAGTGCTTTTGAATTAAGTAGCGATGACATCAACCCCGTCGTTGGCGAGGCTTGGCTCGGGCTAACAAAAGAGCTAAGCTCAGGATTTCGTATCTCTTATGTTCTACGCCATCAAACTAGTGAAGTAAAAACAGGGTTATCGGATAGGTCATTAACGTGGGGCGCATTTATTTTAACCCATGTTTTTAAATAAAAGCCTATTAAGGCATAACCTTAATAATTTAAACTCGGCTCAGTCATCATCTTTAACCCAATATTCACTCTCTAAATACCGCCCCCAAGACTTATTAAAAGGGTGAACAAATTGTGTCTCCTTGCCTCCCCTTACAACATCATTTCCATCATTCACCCATTCAAATATTGACCCTTCTATATTTTTCACATTAACCACGCCGCCATCCATTAATTCTTGAGCCATCAATGAGGAGCGATAGCCCACAGAACAGTATAATAGTAGTGTTTTCGAAGGATGGCTTTTTGCCAAGGCCTCAACTTTATTACTGTCGAGTAAATTGATAGCACCCTCAATATGGCTAACGGCATATTCATTGGGTTCTCTAACATCAATCAATATGTATTTTGACATATCATCTTTTGATAATTGACTAGGCCTTACATGCTCTACAGAGGGGAATTTTCTTATTATCTTTGATTTAAGCTTAACCCATTCATCAACTGAAGCTTCAACCGCTGCCAATGCTGCTGAGTTTGAGAGCAGTAAAATAAAAAACATCTTAACGTATAGCTGTACGCTCATAACCACTCCAATTAAATAATATTACCAACACCTGAGAAAAATAAATCCTAACAGGGTTTAATGCGAAAAGGCTAGGCGTTGTTATTACAGATTTACGGCACTTTCTTGGGCATGTGAATCGAGTCTTTATTAATAGCAACTCTATAAACGTCCATATTTATCATCGATACGTACAATGTCATCTTCGCCTAAATACGAGCCTGATTGAACCTCAATCAACTGCAAATCAATTTTTCCTGGGTTTTCCAGTGAATGTACTTCCCCCACAGGAATGTAAGTTGATTCATTTTCGGATACTAAAAACTGTTCCTGCCCTCGTACCACTAGGGCCGTACCTGATACAACAATCCAGTGTTCAGCGCGGTGATGGTGCTTTTGCAAGGAGAGACTTTCCCCAGGGTGCACTGTTATACGTTTAACTTGATAGCGTTCACCCTTACCAATCAAATCATATTGCCCCCAAGGGCGGCTGACTTCGCGATGTAAAATATGTTCCTTTCTGCCCTGGGACTTAAGCTCAGAAATAATCTCTTTTACCTTTTGTACTTGATTCTTATCCGCAACTAACAAAGCATCTGGGGTATCAACTACCACTAAGTCCTGCAAACCCAATGTTGCCACCAAGCGATCTTGACCATGTATATAGCAATTGTGGCTATCAACACTAATCACATCGCCCATACAAGTATTACCTTGATTATTTTTTGCACTCACCTCCCACAAGCTCGACCAAGATCCCACATCATTCCAGCCCGCATCTAAAGACACAACCACCGCTGACTGTGTATTTTCCATCACCGCGTAATCAATAGAACAACTAGGACAGTCTTCAAAAGACTGTGCATTAATACGCATAAAATCCATATCCTTCTGTGTGTTATGGCTAGCCTTTTTACAAGCCTGATAAATTAACGGTGAAAAATTTTCTAGCTCTTCTAAATAGCGACTCGCCTTGAACATGAACATACCGCTATTCCATAAATAGTCTCCACTGCTCAAATAAGCCTCAGCCATTTCCTTGTTCGGTTTTTCAACAAAACTGGAAACCTGAAAAATAGCAGAATTAGAATCATCCAAGGCGCTGCCTTTTTGAATATAACCATAGGCTGTTTCAGCTAAACTAGGTACGATACCAAATGTTAGCATAGCGCCAGACTGAGCTACTGCTTCCGCCTTAGTAACAGCAGCATGAAAAGCTGCAGTATCTTGTATAATATGGTCTGTGGCCAGAACCAGTAACAAGGGGTCCTCTCCCTGTTCTAACGCATGCAGCGCCGCCAAGGCAATAGCAGGTGCAGTGTCTCTGCCGACGGGTTCTAAAATAATACCGCTATTATCACTCTGAGACTGCCGAAGCTGCTCAGCAATAATGAAGCGATGGCTTTCATTGCACACCAACAAAGGCGGCAGTACCGACAAGCCCTTCAGCCTAGCCAAAGTCAATTGCAACATGCTACTTGACGAGTCCAGTGCCAAAAACTGCTTAGGGTATTGTTCTCGAGACAAGGGCCATAAACGGCTTCCATTGCCGCCTGAAATAAGTACAGGAAGAATCATGCTAAATAATTTCCAGGTTAAAAATTTAGTAATACTAGTGAAAACACATCACTATCAAAAAGACGGCATAACAATTAAAAAATCATAACAAACCGAATCACAGCCTTGACTAGGACAAGGCTAAAGCACAAAAATTCTCAAGAAAATTAAACAAGCACATTAAATTATTAAGTAAGTGTATAAAAATCAGAACTTATACAGAAATAGCTAGTCGAAAGTAACCTTGCAATAAAAAACACAAGCGATCCAGCAATGAAGACTATTAGCTGTAATTTCAAACTACTCAGCCTATCCTCCCTCTGCAGCACTGCCCTACTAGCCTCTCCTCTCGCTCTAGCTGGAGCTTGGGTTCCTGCGAAGGACAGTGGCTACAACAAAATCGCCATTAGCAACTACGAAGCCACCGAGCTATTTGGCAACAGCAATCCAGATTTCAAGGAATTCAAGGGGCAAAACCTATCCTATTATGGAGAGCATGGGCTAGGTAATAACTGGGCAATCTATGGCTCGTTGCTATACCAAGATATAGAGCAAACTGACACTAACAACCAAACATTGAGTAGCAATGGTCTAGGCGACACAGAAATAGGTCTACGCAAACAGTGGGATACAAAGTCATTAGTAATCGCCTCTTCTTTTTTAGTTAAAACACCTTTTTTCTACAATAAAGATGCAGAGCTTCCTAGAGGTAACGGTCAACACGATTACGAAGCACGCCTATTAATCGGTAAAAGCTTAAATAAATTTGGTTATTTCGGCCTCGAGGCAGGCTACCGCTTGCGCAATGGGAACCCTTCCGATGAATACCGCTATTTAGTTGAGTATGGCTTTTCTGCGACTGACAAGCTGTATTTCCGTACCAAGCTTGACGGTATTAAAAGCGTAAAGAATGCGGATGAGGCAGGCGGCAGTAATTTGTCGGTAACCCCAGAATTTGATCTTGGCAAATTCGAACTCACGGCAGGTTGGACCTTTGGGAAAAACAAAGCCGGTAGCCAATGGGGTATAGAGGCTACTTATAATGAAGACATCTTCGGCAGCCAAGCCTTATCAGGTAAAGGGTTTCAAATAGGTTTAACCCGGGTTTACTAATCGATGTCTGCTCTTAGCTTAAGCCTGCTGGCAACACACTTCGTATTGCTGTTTATTCTTTGCCTATTCGGCTTACATCGCCTGTCGATGGTATTGCGCTGGCTGTACTACAGAAAGCATACCGCAGTTGTGCAAAGTGAGTTTAACGATTTGCCCAAAGTCACGGTGCAAGTGCCTTTGTACAATGAGCAATTTGTTGCACGTCGCGTTGTTGATGCGGTGGCGGCACTAGACTACCCCACAGATAAATTGCAAATACAAATCATTGATGATTCTAACGATGAAACTTGCGACATCATTGCCGAGCAAGTCGCTCTATATCAACAGCAGGGCATCAACATTCAACATGTGCAAAGAAGTATTCGCCAAGGCTATAAAGCTGGAGCACTAAAGGATGCAATGCAACATTCAAGTGGCGAATTTATTGCTATATTTGATGCTGACTTCCTACCTCAGCCTAGTTTACTCAAAGACACTATCCACCACTTTACTGATTCGAAAGTCGGCATGTTGCAGTTCCGCTGGGAACACCTAAACCGTGACAGTAGTCGCCTTACCGAGACTCAAGCAATTTTGCTAGACGCTCATTTCGGCCTAGAACAAACCGTACGTTTCGCCAGTGGCGCCTTTTTAAATTTTAATGGCACTGCAGGAATATGGCGTGAGAGCGCCATCATTGACTCTGGGCACTGGTGTGCAGACACACTTACCGAAGACTTAGATTTGAGCTATCGGGCACAACTTCGCGGTTGGAAAATGCGCTACCTCAACAACGTCAGTTGTGGTGGTGAAATACCCGCGGACATGAACGCCTTCAAAAGCCAGCAACACCGCTGGGCCAAGGGCGGTATAGAAGTCATGTTAAAAATGCTGCCCAAGGTTTGGGCTGCTCCCATCAAGCTTCGTTACAAAATAGAATCCAGTTTTCATCTAGCCAATAATTTAGCTTATTTATTAATGCTTGTGGATACTATTGTATTTTTAATCCCGAGCATTTGGATACGGGATCAATTCAATATTGAGTATATCTGGTGGCTAGACCTTCCCCTTCTGCTACTCGCAACCGGCGGTCACATGGCCTACCTTGTCTTTGGTCAATTTGCTTTGGGGCGCTCCAGGCGCAATGCTATCCTAAGCATTCCACGATTATTTTTAATCGGCATTCAGCTTTCATTTAACAATGCTCGCGCCGCCACCGAGGCTTTACGTGGGCAAAGCAGTGAGTTTGTACGCACGCCTAAAAGTGGAGAGTTAAAGACCGCCTCTGCCAACAGCCAAAAAAGCTATAAAGCGGTCGCTCCCAGAGGGGCGTTTTATGAACTCCTGTTAGCTGTCATATTTTCCGTAGTCTTAGCGTGGGGAGTCGTAAACCAACACTGGCTAATGCTTCCCTTTGTGAGCTTTTTAGTTATCGGCTACGCCAGCACCGCTATTAGTAGCTTTATTAGCTACCAGCAATTAAAGAATTAATGCGGTCATCAACTAATTCGCCGATTTACTATGCAAGCTTATTGCTTGCCTTACTTGGAGTACTAAGTAGCTATTTCATTATTGATATTCAACAAGGCATAGGCTTATGGGGGGCACAATATACAGGCACCATAACGATATTGCAGTTCGCTTGGCTAAGTCTATGTATGCTGAGCGCCTGGAAATACGCTCCACCACTGCACAGCATTAGTGATTGCCAACATCTGCTCGGCATTGCTCTGATAGCACACCTAATACTTATCCCGATAGATAGCTATACCTCTAATGATATAACGCGGTATTTATTTGATGGTAAAATTGCCTTAGAAGGTTTAGACCCTTACTCCATTAATCACAACAATAACCAACTCACTCAACTTAAAAACCAGTGGGCTCCACCGCCTGAACATGCAAAATACACCACTTTGTATCCTCCCCTTGCACTCGGCCTGTTTAGCCTATCCGCATCTGCCGGCATTACCTATGCCAGTGTCGTTTGGAAGATATTAGTCGCCTTCGCGAGCATTGGCAGCCTATGCGCCAGCGCTTTGATACTGCAACACATACAACGTCTGGCCTACCTTCCTTTAATAGCACTATCTCCTCTATTAATTTTAGAGACCGGGGTTGGCGCCCATGTAGACGCTTTTTCTACCTTATTTGTATGCTTATGCATATGGGCTTGGCAACGCAATAAATTATTGCTCAGTGGTGTCTTCATTGCATTAGGCACCTTGGTAAAATTATTACCTCTAGCTTTACTACTACCTTTATTTTTCAGTGCCCGCAGCCGCAAAGACGCATTTACCCTATGTGCCAGCACCATCAGTGTCATTATTTCCGCCTATGCGCTAATGTTTCTCTTAGGCTTTCGACCCATTGGCAGTATTTCAATATTTTTTCAAAAATGGCGTTTCGGTTCCCCCGCCTTTCAAACACTAGAAAGCCTCTTATCTAGCAATACATTGATCATCGTCATCCTCACCACTCTAGCCTCTGTTTCAGCGTTGATCGCCTGGCGCTGCTTTCAAATAGGTCGAAGGTCACCTAGTACCAACCAACAAAACACGATATACGCTTCCATTCAGTACATGCTCGCCCTCCCCCTACTGCTCAGCCCTGTTATATTCCCCTGGTACTTAATGCCCTTAGTACCGTTATTGAGTATGTATACCCGGCCATGGTTATTACTATGGATATTACTAGCACCACTGAGCTATGAAGTGCTGGGTCAATTCGCCTGCTGCAATAACTGGGCGCCTGCGCAATGGCCTCTATTTATACTCGCAGCTGGCTTAGGCATTGGCTTATTTCTACACACCAAATTCAACGATAAAAAATCATCACAGGCACCTGCACTATGATCAGTTTAGTCAAACAATATACTCACTGGCTACACGGGAAATGGCCCGCTGGCGGCGTAGAAAAACTTCCCTTAAGCAATGCAGACGGAACCACGTCCTTGCCAGGAACCTATATCGTTGGGGACCTCACTGGTGTTCCTCTACTCAAGTTTTCTGCCGACAGCGGCGCCAAAGCCGTGCAGGATATACAGCAAGATAAAAGTTTCATACAGCGCAAAAACCCGCCTGATGTACTTGACCTAATCATCATTGGTGGAGGCGTAAGCGGCTATGCTGCCGCATTAGAGGCACAAAAGAACAGTTTGAATTTCCTTTTAATAGAATCTGCCAATGCATTTTCAACGATTGAAAACTTTCCTAAAGCCAAGCCTATCTATACCTACCCCAGTAGTATGACGCCTGCGGGCGAGCTAAGCTTTACTCAAGACAACTCCGTGAAAGAAGATTTACTAGAAAACCTCAAGGCACAGATATCTCAAGCAAACATCCCTAGTCAAAAATCCCAAGCCTCCCACATAGAGCGTCAAGGTGATTACCTTCAAGTCATTTTAGAGGAACAAGACAACTTACTCGCACAACGAGTTATCGTGGCTATCGGTCGATCGGGCAACTTCCGCGAATTGGAAGCTCAAGGGAATGATCACGACAAAGTATTTAACCGCTTACACGACCCCAAAGAATTTAACGACAAGGACGTACTTATCGTTGGCGGTGGCGACAGTGCGTTAGAATCTGCTATCTCCATCGCGGAACAGGGAGGGCGCACTACCCTCTCTTATAGAAAACCCGCCTTTACCCGCCCCAAGAGTGACAATATAGAAAAGCTACAATCACTCGTTAAAGCCAAAAAAATAAAGTTACAACTAAATAGCCATGTCGAAAAAATTGACGCGTCTAGCGTCAGCCTTAAAAGTATCGATGGTAGTGAACACATATTACCCAATGATGCCGTGCTATCTATGCTGGGCCGTGAAGCACCATTAGATTTTTTCAGGCGCAGCAAAATCGCTATCGCGGGTGAAAGCACCGCTCGTGGATGGCTATTCTTTGCCCTGTTCTTCGCCTTTGCAATCGCTTTATACGACTGGAAGAATTTTGGCTTTTTAAACGCCCTATGGAATTTAAGCAGCT
Source organism: uncultured Gammaproteobacteria bacterium (assembly GCA_964495705.1). GTDB lineage: Bacteria > Pseudomonadota > Gammaproteobacteria > HTCC5015 > HTCC5015 > CAZBWS01. The sequence goes on along the minus strand of CAZBWS010000005.1, from coordinate 1,417 downwards.
TTCCCGACAACGCCCCCAGCCTAGTGGCGAGTTGGGGGGAAAACTGGCAGGCCCTCGTAGACGACCGATCCAGCCTACTGGGTACCTTGGTTGTCTCCATGAAAAGCCGCTCCTTTTACTACACCCTTCTGTATACCAGCTGTATAGGTTTTTTTGGCTGGCAACGGATCAAGCGAAGAAAGACACCCTATGTCAAAGCGCAAACCCTAAGCTTATTTTTAGTACAATTAATTCCCTTATTTCTATTGCCCGAGCTCATCCTTCCACTGCTGGGTTACTCTGGCGCCTTCGACAGCGGCATAGGTAAAACCATTGCTGACAACCTGTTCCCTAGCTACATCTCCGCAGAAGCCTTAGCTGCACAACAATGGCCAGAATGGGGTCACCCACGCGCCTATTGGCATGCCTATGGCTTTATCTTGGCCTGGCCTTTAAATGTCTATAATGTATTCACCCCAACGCCTATGACAGGCTGGCTAATCATCAGCGCCATACAAACCTTCGTAATCATCCCCCTACTCGTCTATAAATTTGGTAAGGGTGCTTACTGTGGATGGATCTGTTCATGCGGAGCCCTTGCTGAAACTCTCGGTGATACCCAGCGCCATAAAATGCCCCACGGCCCTGCCTGGAATAAATTAAACATGCTCGGCCAGGTCATACTACTCGCAGCACTTATTTTATTAGTCATTCGAATTACTGGCTGGATTTATCCAGACAGCTGGATGCATCAATCCTTTGATTTTCTATTGAAGGGCGAAAACAAAGACTACAAACTGGTCAACGCCTTCAGCTGGAAGTGGACGGTAGATGTGCTACTGGGCGGCATATTGGGAGTCGGTTTGTACTTCAAATACTCCGGCCGTGTTTGGTGTCGCTTCGCTTGCCCGCTCGCGGCCTTAATGAACATTTACGGCCGCTTCAGCCGCTTCAGAATATTTTCTAACAAGAGCAAATGCATCAGCTGTAATGTCTGCACCAGTGTTTGCCATCAAGGTATCGACGTAATGAGCTTCGCCAACAAAGGCGAACCAATGCAAGACCCTCAATGTGTGCGCTGCTCTGCCTGCGTACAAAGCTGCCCGACAGGTGTTCTAAGCTTTGGCGAAATCAACAAAAACACAGGAGACTCCTTACGCACTGATAAACTCATCGCCAGTCCTATTCAATGGGTTGAAATGAGCGATATTCGCCGCCCATAGATATCGGCAAGCACGGCATCATCTCATGATGCGTCTGAAAAAATGACTCCACCGTTTCCATTTTTTGAACGGGCAGATAGGGAGTGAGTACGAGAAAAGGGGAAGTCTGACGGTTTAGGCTACTGCAAGCCCAACTACGAACGGGGCGTGTAGTTAGTTAAAGATAAACGCCACAAGCAGTGCCGCCAGACAGCACGCGACTTATTCATCACTAT
>CAZBWS010000004.1:79846-94356 GCA_964495705.1 uncultured Gammaproteobacteria bacterium | reverse complement strand
ATTTATTGAGCTCAGAAATCTACAGCAATATCAAAGGCTTATCAATCCAGCTTTAATAGTGGATATGGGCAATGCGACATCGTGTCGTTGTTTTCTTAAAAACGCTCGGCTCTAAGTGTTTGATTATTATATATTTACCCAGAAGCGTCGGTGTTTTCGGTCTCCCAACTACAACAAATCTCTTGATTTTACTGATGCGGATACCCTACAAAACCCCATTTCCAATCTCTACAAGCCCTAAGCATTGAGTCCTTTTTCTAGCTCGGCTACACTGCGCGCCATGACTACAGCGACGACGGATAAAGCTCCCACCCACACACCCATGATGCAGCAATATTTGCGCATTAAGGCCGAGCACCCTCATCAGATGGTGTTCTATCGTATGGGGGATTTTTATGAGCTATTTTTTGATGATGCCAAGCAAGCCGCGCGTTTGCTGGGCATCTCTCTCACTGCACGGGGTAAATCGGGTGGCGCGCCTATTCCCATGGCGGGTGTGCCCCATCACGCGGCGGAAGGTTATTTAAGTAAGCTAATTAAACTCGGTGTGTCTGTCGCTATCTGTGAGCAGTTTGGCGACCCTACGGGCAAAGGCCCGATGGAACGCAAGGTCGCGCGCATTGTCACCCCAGGAACGGTCACTGACGAAGCCCTGTTAGACGAGCGTCGCGAGCAGCTTTTAGTTGCCGTACACCGCCACAATGACACCTTTGGTATTGCTCACCTAGAAACTAGCACGGGTAATTTTCGCGTGTGTGAAGTGGATACTATAGAGGCTCTACTCAGTGAGTTAGAGCGCCTCAAGCCTGCTGAACTGTTGATTAGCGAGAATCACTTAACCCCAGAGCTAGAGGGCTACAAAGGCAGCTTGCACCGCCCGACTTGGCACTATGATCTAGACACCGCCCAGCGCTTGCTCAATGAGCAGTTCAACACCCATGACTTGGCAGGCTTTGGCTGTGCAGAGATGCTCACGGCGATCGGCGCGGCGGGCTGCTTGATGAACTATCTAAAAGAGACCCAGCGCAGCAGCTTGCCGCATATTACCGGCTTAGGGGTTGAACGCCATGAAGATGCCGTATCTATGGACGCCGCCAGCCGCCGCAACCTAGAGATCGACATCAATCTTAGCGGTGGCGACAACAACACCTTGCTCAGCGTGCTAGACACTACCTGCTCGGCCATGGGTTCACGCAATTTACAGCGCTGGCTGAAAAGACCCCTGCGTAGCCAATCCGCATTAACTGCGCGTTTTGATGCTATCGAAGGGGTCAGTGATAGCTTTCTAAATGAAGACCTACGTAGCGAGCTAAAACAGATTGGCGACATAGAGCGCATTTGTTCTCGCATATCACTCAAAAGTGCCAGACCCCGAGACTTGCTTAATCTACGTCAAACACTAGACACTCTACCCCAGTTACGCAAACTAATAGAGGCTAATCAATCAGGCCTACTTTTCAATATATTCAATAACTTAAAAGAACAACCTAAAGTATTTACTAAGCTTGAATCAGCGATTATAGACAATCCGCCTGTGCTTATACGCGACGGTGGCGTGATCAAAACGGGCTATGATGTAGAACTCGATGAGCTAAGGGGTCTGAGTCAAAATGCCGATCAATTCCTCCTCGACCTAGAACAGCGCGAGCGCGAGAACTCTGGCATCACTGGTCTCAAGGTTGCCTACAACCGTGTACACGGCTATTACATTGAAATCTCCCGCCTGCACTCGGACAAGGTGCCGGTGGAATATGTGCGCCGCCAAACCCTTAAAGCGGTTGAGCGCTTTATCACGCCCGAGCTTAAGACCTTTGAAGACAAGGTACTCAGTGCCCGTGAGCGCTCCTTAAGCCGTGAGAAAATGCTCTACGACCAACTGCTCGATTTCTTGGTGGAACATATAGCTCCCATTCAAAACCTCGCCCGCGCATTGGCCGAGTTAGACACTCTTGTTTGCCTAGCCGAACGCGCCACGGCGAATAACTACTGCCGCCCCCAACTAAGCTCGCAACCCGGCATTCAGATTAGCGAAGGCCGCCACCCCGTGGTCGAAAGCCTACTCTCCGAGCCTTTTACCGCCAACGGCATTAGCTTGGACGAACAACAGCGCATGCTGATGATCACCGGCCCGAATATGGGGGGTAAGTCCACCTATATGCGCCAAATCGCGTTGATTGTCATCATGGCCCATATTGGCAGCTTTGTGCCCGCAGAGAGCTGCGAGCTGGGCCCCATTGATCAAATCTTCACCCGCATCGGCGCATCCGATGACCTTGCCAGTGGCCGCTCTACCTTTATGGTAGAAATGACCGAGGCTGCCAACATCCTGCACAACGCCACGGAAAACAGCTTAGTGCTGATGGATGAAATCGGTCGTGGCACTAGTACCTACGACGGTTTATCCCTAGCTTGGGCCTGCGCCGAACACTTGGCCAACCAAGCGCGCGCCTTCACCCTCTTCGCCACCCACTACTTCGAGCTCACCGGCCTACCCGAAAGCCACAGCAATATCGAAAATGTACACTTAGATGCGGTCGAACATGCGGATGGCCTAGTATTCATGCATAGCGTTAAGTCTGGCCCCGCCAATCAGAGCTACGGCCTGCAAGTGGCACAACTAGCGGGGGTTCCGCGCAATGTGATCGCTAACGCAAAGCAGCGCTTAAAGATGCTCGAGGCGGGACAACACGAAAACCCTAGTACAAGCTCGCCGCAGATTGGCTTGTTTGAGGTAGCGGCTGAGCCTGAGCCGCCACATCCAATCGTTGAATCCCTTGCTGATGTGGATGCGAATAATCTTACGCCGCGGCAGGCCTTGGATTTAATTTATGAGTTGAAGCAACAACTTTAAAAAATTTAAAAAAACTCACTTGAAGCCTATTCATCAATCCCCATAAAGATTGCAAATAAGTAAACAACAGCGGAACAAAACTACCAAACACCGCTCTATAAACCACTAAATCGCAACACGAAGAACTATGACAACACAAGCTACGATCCAACAATTAAAATCACATATTCAAACGGGCATTATCGGCCAAGAGCATTTGATCAATCGCTTGCTGATTGCCCTACTCGCCGATGGCCACTTACTTGTTGAAGGCGCACCCGGCTTAGCCAAGACACGTGCTATCAATGTCGCTAGCGAAGGCATGCAAGCAGATTTTCACCGTGTGCAGTTCACTCCTGATCTGCTCCCTGGCGATTTAACGGGTACCGAGATTTACCGCCCCCAGGATGGCAGCTTTAATTTTCAAAAGGGCCCGTTATTTCATAACTTGGTATTGGCAGATGAAATCAACCGCGCGCCCGCCAAGGTACAGTCAGCGTTGCTAGAGGCCATGGCCGAGCGCCAGATCACCGTGGGCAAGGAAACCTATCCTCTACCCAGGTTATTTTTAGTCATGGCGACGCAAAACCCCATTGAGCAGGAAGGTACTTACCCCTTGCCCGAAGCCCAGCTAGATCGTTTTTTGATGCACGTACGGGTGGACTATCCCAATGCCACTGAAGAACTAGACATTCTGCGACTCACCCGTGGCGAGGCGAAGAGTGATAACGCCCCTGCCGAGCCACTACAGCCGATCAGCCAAGAGCAACTCTTCGCTGCCCGTGACGAAGTGCTCGACATTCACATGAACGACAATGTGGAGCAGTACTTAGTGCAGCTAGTAATGGCCACTCGTAACCCCGCCAACTATGGCGAAGACATGGCCCAGTGGATTCAGTACGGCGCCAGTCCCCGTGCCTCTATCGCATTGGATCGCTGTGCACGCGCCCACGCTTGGTTGAACGAGCGCGATTATGTTGGCCCCGAGGATGTGCAAGCTATCGCACATGACGTACTGCGCCACCGTATCGTGGTGAGCTATGAAGCGGAAGCGGAAGGTTTGAGCGCGGATAAGATCATCACCGAGCTACTTAGCCGCGTGCCGGTGGCCTAGAGCGTGTTGCGGATAACCTCACAGGCTATCCGCATTCAGTGATTGTTATGACAGTTAAACCCAGCCCCGTCTCTATTACACCGCAGCAACTGGTTAGCCTGCGCCGTGATGCTCGGCATATTAAGTTAGCTAAAGGCAAAATTCGTGCGCGCCAAACCGGAGCACACATGTCTAAGCTGCGCGGTCGTGGCATGGAATTTGATCAGGTACGCGCCTATCAACAAGGCGATGATATTCGCAGTATCGACTGGCGAGTGACCGCGCGCACCACGCAAGCGCACACCAAACTTTATCAAGAAGAAAAAGAACGCCCCGTACTGCTATGTGTAGACTATCGTCGCAGTATGCACTTTGCTACACGTGGCGCCTTTAAGTCGGTCATCGCCTCGCGCATCACCGCCCTGCTCGCCTGGTCTGCCAACCTCAATGGCGACCGTATTGGCGGGCTGTTATTTGCCGAGAACGAGCATGTGATCCTCAAGGCTCAACGCGGTAAACATGCGGTGCTGGATCTCTTCCACCGCATGAGTGACTTGCATCAAACGTCTAGGCAACAAGTGCGCAATAGCGATGCACTGAGCAACAGCCTCAGTCATTTACGCCGCACTGCACGCCCTGGCAGCTTAGTATTTATCGCCAGCGATTTTCATGGCTTAGATAGCAGTACAGAAAAACATATCATCGAACTCGCACGCCACTGTGAAGTCACACTGATTAGTATACACGACCCCATTGAAGCTCAGTTGCCCAATGGGGGACTGTACCGCTTTAAAGATGGCAGCCGTGATATACAAGTAGACACCAGTCGTAAACAACAGCGCGAACAGCACCAACAACGCTTTGCTCAACACCAGCAAGCGTTGCAAGACTTAGCCCGCAAGCACCGCATGCACTTTGTCGACTGCAGCACCGCAGCTGACCCTATTGAACAATTGCGCGAACAGTTAGAAGTGGGGGCGGTATGAGCGACAAGCCTAGCATTTTCAATCAGAGCAATAGCCCCGCGACAGGTCAGCAGCCTGCGTTTGACCCACAAAATTTGCCCCCTGAAGTGTTACAACAACTTCAGCAACAAGCTCAGGGCCAGCCACAGGCCGAGCTTCGCGACATTCACCTTCCCGATACGGTGTCTTGGTTTCCACCCGCTATCGGTTGGTGGCTAGTGTTAGCACTTGTCATTGCCTTAATTACTGGGCTGCGTGCTCTATATGTAAAGCAACAAGCCCGAAAAGCCACTGCACCGGTTAATTGGCGCCCAGCCCTTCAAGAGGAACTGGCCATGATTCAACAGCAGTATGTAAACAGCCAAAATCAACAGCAACTGGCAATTGAGCTATCCCAGCTACTGCGCAAAACTGTCGTCAAGGAAAATCCGCAACAGGCTAATCAACTTGCGGGTTTAACAGGACCTGCTTGGCTGGCGACACTTGACCAGCACTTTGGCTACGGGACTGTATTTAGCCAATCAGCTATCGCGCTCACACAAGCCCCTTACAACCCCAATATTGCTTTTAATGCGGATAGCCTAATAAAAATGGTTAACGACGCACTTAACAACCCCGCCGCCGAGGAAAGTCCAGATGCTTGAATTTGAATGGCCTTGGCTTGCAATGGCACTGCTGCTGCCCTTTCTCGCACGTCTATTACCTGCAATTGCAAAACCCCAAGCCAGCGCCTTACTGGTGGATAATGTCGCTGATTTTGCCGGTGCTGCTGCCGATCAACAAAGTAACAAGAGTAGTCAACTGAAATGGCTACTTGCCTTGCTCGCCTATGCTCTTTTAACATTGGCGGCCATGCGTCCTGTCTGGGTGGGCGAGGAAATAGAAATCCCCCTTGAGGGTCGCGACTTGATGTTGGCGATAGATTTATCGGGCAGCATGCGCGAGCAAGATATGCGTGTTGGTGCTCGCTACGCTTCACGATTATATGTAACAAAACGAGTAGCAACAGAATTTGTTGAAAAGCGCATTGGCGACCGTATTGGCTTAATTGTATTTGGTGCTTTCCCTTATCTACAAACACCTCTCACCTTTGACAGAAAAACAGTGATCGAGAATATTGCTAAGTCTCAGTTAAATGATGCGGACGATATACGCAACAACATCTATGGCACCACCATTGGCGATGCTATTGGCTTAGCCGTAAAGCGGCTACGCGAAAGCAATATCGCTGACAAAACATTAATTCTTCTTACTGATGGTAAAGACGAAACCAGTAATGGCCGACAAAGTACTGGAGGAAGTAAAGTCCCTCCTCTTAAAGCGGCAGAATTAGCGGCTAAAGACGGTTTAAAAATCTATACGATTGGTCTGGGCTCTAACTACAGTCGATCCGTTGATACGGCCACCTTAGAAAAAATTGCCCAACTAACTGGCGGTCAATATTTTCGTGCCAGAGATACTAGCGAATTGAAAAAAATCTATGCATTGATTGATGAACTAGAACCTATTCAATCAGACGCGATGAGCTTTAAGCCTCGCAAAGCCCTGTTTTACTACCCCTTGGCCGCCGCATTATTAGGCAGCCTATTACTATTGCTGGCAAGTGGCCTAGAAAGTGTTTTAAGTAGGCGGTTCAACCATGCTTGAACAACTACAAGTCTTAATAACAGGCTTTAGTCTAGCCGAGTTTCACTGCTTGCGCCCAGGGGCTTTTTGGCTCTTATTCGCTCTACCCGTCATAGCCTTACTGCTCTATAAAAAGCAGGGAGATAATAAAGAATGGCATAAAGTCTGCGACCCAGAGTTGTTGCCCTATGTAGTAGAGAGCCAAAACCAAGAGGATAAAAAGCACTCTTGGCTGTGGCCTTTAGTGCTAGGTCTACCTGTTATTTTGGCACTCGCAGGCCCCGTGTGGGAGCGCGTGCCACAACCCGTGTTTGATGACACGGCGGCCTTAGTTATCTTATTAGACACCTCCCTATCAATGGATGCACAGGACATCAAACCCAGCCGCATACAGCGCGCTAGATTAAAAGTATTAGATATTCTGCAGCAACGCAGCACGGGACAAACAGCGCTGATTGCCTATGCAGGTGCGCCCTTTGTCGTTAGCCCCCTAACCAATGATGCTAAAACTATTGCTGCCCTTGTTCCCTCTTTATCCACCGATATCATGCCCGAGCAAGGTAGTGACGTATCTCAAGCCATTGAAAAAGCGGTCGAACTACTCAATAACGCAGGTGCAAGAGGTAATATATTAGTTATCTCCGATGGTACACAGGGACAAGTACTAAGCGCCGCAATTAACACCGCACAACAAGCCAAAGCGAGAATATCAGTCATAGGTATTGGCACGAGTAACGGCGCCCCTATCCCCTCCTCAGGTGGCTTTATCAAAGACAAGCAAGGCAATATTGTTGTGGTCAAACAAGAGACAAGCAGCTTGCGTAAACTCGCCTCCCAGGGCAATGGAAACTATAGCAATCTCACAGCTGGTGATGCGGATATATTAAAAACCCTGTCTAACAACACGCCCTTAGAAAACGAACTGCAAAGCACAGAACAACAAGCCGACCAGTGGCTGGAGCAAGGCCCTTGGTTGTTACTCCCCGTATTATTCCTAGCCAGTTTCTTATTTAGACGCGGTGTACTATCTATCGCCATACTCACACCTTTATTGTTGAGTAGCCTCAGCTACTCACCAAACACCCAAGCAGAAACCCTGGACGACTGGCAGTGGCAAGACCTGTTTCGCAATAGCGAGCAACGTGCTGCTGCACGCTTTCAAGCACAACAATTTGATGATTCGGCACAGCGTTTTGATGATCCACAATGGAAAGCCAGCGCCCAATTCCGTGCTGAAGACTATACAAGCGCCGTCGATTCACTAGCCGGCATCGACAATGCCACAGCCCATTACAACCGAGGCAATGCCCTAGCAAAATTAGGCAAAGTCAAAGAGGCGATAGAAGCTTATGAAAGTGCATTGACTCATGATACTGAACATGAGGATGCGCTGTACAATAAAGAGCTATTAGAAAAACAACAGGAACAACAATCTGACCCAAGCCAAGACGGCGATCCATCAGATGAACAACAAGATAATTCATCTGAATCTGAACAACAGTCAGAGAACAGCGAATCAGACCAGCAAGAAACTGAAGAACAAGAAAGTCAACAATCTGCCGAGCAACAAAGCGAAGAACCAGAGCAAAGTGATCCCTCTACAGAGCAAGAACCTGAAACGGAAGAGCCCTCTGAGCAAGAAAAATCAGCAGAACAACAAGCTAAAGAAGCGGCTGAAGATGAACAGCAAGCACTTGAACAAGAGTATAAAGATAAAACGCAGCAGGAAGTAGAACAAGCGACCCAACAGTGGCTGCGCCGTATTCCCGACAAGCCAGGTAATTTACTGCGCAATCAGTTTGCAAACGAATACCGCCGTCGCCAACAAACTAACCCCAACTCACAAAGTGAAGATCGCCCATGGTAGTCCTCAAAAAATTATTCTATGTCCTTGTTTTTAGCCTATCCGCATTACAGGCCAGCACGGCAATGGCCGCACTGAATGTTACGGTGGATCGCAATCCGGTAAATATAGAAGACACCTTTGAAATCACTATTGAAGCGACGGAAAGTATTAATGGCGAACCTGAACTAGATAAACTAAAACAGAATTTTGACATCTTAAGGATAAGCCAAAGTAGTAGCCGTCAAATTAGTTCAAGCGGTACTCGCTATTCTTTTAAGCGTATTCTTACCGCTCGAGCTAAGCAAGCTGGTGTAATAACCATTCCAGTATTGCAGTGGTCAAAATTGACTAGCTCTCCATTAAGCCTAAAAGTATTGCCTGCAGGCAAACGCAGTAGTGCCGTTGGTAGCGATTTCTATGTAGAGTTAAGTAGCAGCAGCGACTCACCCTATGTACAAGGGCAGGTAATCATCACCGCCAAAGCTTTTTCCAACAAACAGTTTGGTAACGGTCAGTTTGAAAACCCCACGATGCCTGAAGGTATCGTGGCTAAGCGCGCCAGTTCTGAAGACAGTATTTACACTGCCAATATAAATGGTACTCCCTACTTGGTCCAAGAGCGCCGCTTTATTTTATATGCAGAGCGCAGCGGCAGAGTCTCTATCGACAATATCTTATTCCAAGGACAATTCCCAACTGGTCGCCGCTCATTTTTTGGAAATGAAACTATTGCAAAGCAAGCCCGATCTAATAGCTTAACACTCAACATCAAAGCCATGCCCCCCACAGCCCAACAACCCTGGCTACCCGCTAAGCAACTCACTCTAAGCCACTACCTCAGTGATGGAGATTTCAATGTTGGCGAACCAATTACTCTAACGCTCTCGACCATTGCCGACGGCTTGATGGCAGAACAAATCCCTGATTTTGACTTACAACTACCCGATAACCTTAAGGCCTACCCCGATCAGCCTGAACTCGACACCAACTGGAGCAACGGCAGTGTAATTGCTAAACGCACAGATAAAATTGCTTTAATTCCCACCCAACCTGGACGCTATGAAATACCGTCCATTAAATTGCAATGGTGGAATACGCAAAGTGACAAGGCAGAAACCGCAGTGATAGAAGGGATTAGTTTTGAGGTGACTGGTGCCGCTGTTATTACAGCGCCTACATCAACAGCCCCCAGTGCAGAAAGTACTCAAGCAGTAAATGATCTAAACCATTTACCATCAATACCTACACCATCTAATAACCCTCTATGGATGTATGTCAGTATCGTCTTTGCCAGCTTGTGGTTGACCACCTTATTGATTCTATTGTGGCTAATAAAACGTGCACCGCGCAAGCCCAAAAAAGTTACCGAAGTAAACGCTAATACCGTCACTAAAAAACAATTAATTAAACAACTGCAAGGCGTTCAACCCACTGTAGCTGCAGAGCAATTGATTAATTGGGCACGAAGTGAGATTGACAGAAACATTAATAGCATCGGTCAAATTATGATTTATGCAGATACTCCTCTGCGCGCTGCTTTGGAAGACCTTAATACCCAGCTTTATCGTGCCGAGCAAGGTACCTGGAGTAGCAAGACAGTAATCGATGCTCTACAGAGCTTCGAATTAAGTGAGACTAAACAAGCCGAGCAAGACAATAAACTCAGCCTGTATCCCGAATAAATATTTTTATATACCGAGCATAGCCTTCATACGCTTACGCTCTGGCTCGCTCTCTGCATGCTGGTCAAGTAGCGACTGCATAAGGTCTTGCTTCTCCTCGTCACTGGCGTCATCAGATATTGTTGATAGGCCTTGCTGATAAGCTTGTTTAAAGCTATCCACTCGCTGCTGCCACTGCTCACGCTGTATATCTAGAGTACCAAGGCGTTCAGCCGCCTCCGTACCAATAAGCTGCTCACGCATTTCTCTCAGCTCCTCTGCAGAGGCATTGTCTTGCTTTAGCAGTGCCGTTCGCTCATCCAGCTCGCGCTGAACCAGTTGTTCTTCAACCACCTTTTTATGTGACTCTGGCAAATTAACAGCCAGTTCGCGTAAGCTGGCAATATTTTCAAGCTCGGTCTGTTCGGAACCCGCTTTATTCAACTCCATACTGTTTAAGCTGAACGCCATATAGGATTCTTCATCTTCAAACAAACTATCCGCATGATCTGCACCAAATATATCACGGCGCATCTGTTTCACTTGCTCGAATGTCTCGCGCAACTCATCAGTGCTGCCACTCATTTGAGGAGCGTTTTGCATGAGTTCACCTTGCTGGTGGCGGTAGTCTAAATACTGCGCCAAGAGTAGATGGGCATCACCCTTAGCCGTATCTGGCAATGCCGCTTCAATTAAGTTTTTAACACGTGAAATAATCGTCTCTAGACTGTCTTCACCGATAGTACTCATAAAATATTCAAATATGCGCACCACACTGGGCTCAACAACCAGGCGACCATTGCTATCCAGGCGAAAACTTCCATCCATCCTTGTGCCTTTCAAAGAGCTTGGCAAATCCTGTATTGCAAGCTTGTACAGCTCGTCAGCACTCAACACTTCATCTGCCTCTGCAACTGCTGAACTACTGCGCTGCCAGCGCTGCGCGTCCGCATAGACGCCTTCAATCACCTCGCTTGGGGATAGCTGTTGCTGTGCAAGTGGTGGTTGGTTGGGCTTGAGCAAATCTAAGGCCAAGTAAAAGCCTATTAAGCTCAACACGGTTGCGCCAAGAATAATCAAATATTTACGTTGCATGCTCCCTCCAAGGGCTTAGCTAAATAATATGCATTAAACCTTAGCCTATCAGGCGTAAAAATCATATGCTTTTCAAACGCTTTTAGTCTCAATCATCAATAGATTAAAATAGTTAGAATTGAACAGCTTAAAAGCCTTGTGCAGAATGGGGGCTTTAGGTATTATTCGCGTCCTCGAAAGAGACCTGCTGTGGGTCGTTAGCTCAGTTGGTAGAGCAGTTGGCTTTTAACCAATTGGTCGAGCGTTCGAGTCGCTCACGACCCACCATTAATACTAAAAAAGGCGAACCTTATGGTTCGCCTTTTTTTATGCTCTTATGATAATGACTCAACGCAACTGATCTAAAGAACCCTTGCGTTTAAAGTGAAAGGTACCATCGGCATTTTTACGCAGTGCCGCTGCCAAGGTGTCAGCCAAGGCTTCAGAGATATTTGCATTGGGCTTGAGTACTGCATCTACCGAATAGGCTAGACTAGCCCCCAGTGTCGCACGGCCATCGATAGAGACCTCACCGCCTTGGTTACTCGCCTCCGCTTGTAACAAATCAGACTCTTCATCTTGACTCAGGATAATCGAAATATTGCCAAAACTTCCCGACAAGGGATAAGCCACCCCTGATTTTTGCCAACCCACATAACCGCTAAGGCCCTGTATAAACGTCTCACCGAATTGATAATCCAAGCTATCAAGCTGCACACTCAGGTCACCTTCTAAACCGACGAAGCCATTGGCAAACTGTTGGGTCAACTGATCTGCGGCAACATTAAACTCAAACTCACTTAGGTGTACATTTTGGCCAAGACTGATACTGACATCTCCTGCTGCCTTGCCCTCTAAATAGCCAAACTCTATAGACGCTTTAGCCTTACCTAGCAGCAAATACAAAGGCTTTAAGGACCAGCGTGGAGACATAATATCAATACCGTTGACACGCACGAGGCTAGCACGCCCAGACCAAATAGTGCCTTGCGCGCCATAGACCATCGCCGGCCCCAAGCGCCCCTCATCAATCAACACAGCAATAGGCACTTTCACCAATACACCCAACATCAAAGCCACAATAAATAAGAAAATTAATTTTTTCATTACTGTGGTCGCTCTAAGTTTAATAGTGCAGAGACTTGGCCCAGCGTTTGTATTTTATTAATGTTGGACTGACTCACAACAATGCCGTAACTATGCTGTAAACGATCCAGTGCGCGCATTAACTTATCGAAATCTACATTATCGTATTGCACCACAGCCTTATTATTACCGTCTGGCTCGATACGCTTAGGGGCAGTTAGCCCGCTTTGCTGCAAAGCAGACTCAACCACCACTACGGCGCTACTGCCCGAACCGCTTTTACGCCCTATAGAACTACCACCGAGTGCTTGTACTTCTGCAGAGGATCCTTTCATCCACTGCAAAAGCTCTTGATTGGCTAGATAGTCATCTTGATTTTGGCTTTTCAAACTCAATAGTGGGTCAAACACTAGTAAGTAAGATAGCCACAAAACAACAATGACTCCCATGACAATGATCACAGCTTGATCCCGTTGTGAGTATTTGGCTAAAAAATCTCTCAACATTATTTCACCCTAATCCTGCCGTTAACCACACCATCTTCTGACTTAGCTGTCAGCACTTCAGAGCCTGGCAAGGTGCCGCGCAATACTTCCAAACTCTTTAAATCTTTTACTTGCACATCAAAATCTAGCATGCCCTTGCGATAAGACAGACCTTTAAGCGAAATATCATCTGATCCATTTATGCTCGCCGAGACTTTATTGAGTGCGGCTAAGAAATCTCCGCTACCGCTAGTAGAGCTCGCACCTTTTAGGCTGGCGAGCTTTTGCTTCATTTGCGCACGAGGGTTAACAATACGTGAACCGGGGAAAGCTTGACTGTAAATTTGATGGATCTCAGTGGTCAGGCGTTCATTAGCAAGTTTCAATTTATAGGCTTCATTAAAGGTCAAGCCCAACCACAGCACGCATAATAAACTCGCCAGCACTGCCGTTCTACGCCATTTATTCCAAGAAGCGTTCTCCTTGCGCAGAGGTTTATACTCTCCCTGCAGCAAGTTAATTACCAAGCCTTGCTCTATACCTCCAGCGAATACATGCATTAAGCTGACCGCCTGTTGCTGCTCGACCTCTATTCCCAAGCTATCGGGAATATCAACAAAATCTTGGAACGTATGCACTACGGGCATATCCGTATCATCCAAGCCCTGTAAGGCTTGCTTAAAAAATAGCTGTAAATTACCAGGAGCGCAGGAAAAGCCGATATATTCGGACTCACGCACAACAACTTCATCCCCTTCTTGCAAAACACTCCAGTGCTTATCCGCATAGGGTAAGGCCAATACACTGGGCATGAGCTTTTCTACCCGTATACCCGCCTCAGCCAATATGTGTTGGTAATACTCAATGCGTTGCTTAGACATAATCACAACGGGGTAGACACCCCCTTCGTGATGCGTGCCTATAGAGAAATGTAAATTATCTATATCGTCAGATAGGGACTCTTCTAACAAGTTAGGTATAGCAATACGCACCTTACTCGGATTGCGCGAGGGCACACTAACCTGTGTTAGAAACACTTCATCACTGGGCACCAAGGCCACCACGCGGCGTCCATGGGCAACCTCTGCGGCTTGCTCTAAGCTACCGCTGCCCTCTTCTAACACTGCATGGGTACTGGGGTTGGCCACTGCCCACTGCACAGCTTCCCCCCTATGTCCCAGGTAGATAATAAATTTATCTGCCACTCTATTTGCCTCGTTGCCTGCGGACGACGTGTACTTTGCCATCGTCCAAATTTCTTCTCAGCACACTATATAATGGTGTGTCTATTCCACCAAGCGATACCGTTAAATTGACCGAAAAATACTCGGAGCGTACATCGACGGGAAGATAATCATTCCAGTCTATCGATTGACCGTTTTGTGGCTGATTAGCGCTATGCCCGGTAAAATCACTTGCTGAAGAAAAAGGTGGGTCTTCTTTTGCTCTTTCTACCAGCTCAGCAGCTTGATTGGCATTTAAGTGGGGGAAACTTGCTAATAAAATGGTTTCTGTAGCAGTATTCACATTCAAAGCCGTTTGCGTAGGTAACACCACTAAGTGCTCTTCCAGCAATTCAAACACAGTTTTTTCTTCATTATTCGGTAGGGGAACTATTTCATTAAAGCCTCTTACCAAGCGCAGTTCTTCGACACTTTTAAAAATTTGATTCGCCGCTAGATAAGGCTTTTCCAGTGTTTGGTAATAACTGTCTTCAGCACCATTGGCTAGTTCTTGCTGATCAGGGTCAACCCAGTCTGAAACAGACGCGGCAAGTCCACCTCTTAAACTTTGCGGTACGCCCACTTGCGAAATTAAATTTTCAAACGTAGCCATGCCAATAG
>CAZBWS010000004.1:78489-79746 GCA_964495705.1 uncultured Gammaproteobacteria bacterium | reverse complement strand
TATCCACCAAAATAGTATTTTGAATACGACGAATCAGCAAAGTTTGCTCAGAAGACATGGCTACGGCAATGATCGAAATAATGGCCACAGACACTACAGCCATAATCAACGCAACTCCACTTTGGCGACGCATGCTCTTATAAACCATGGGCAGCGACCACTCTAAATACGCGGCGAATCTTACCCCAGCCCTGCAGCTCCAACTCTAATTCTATAGCTCGAGGCACCCCTACAGCGCCGCCAGTAGCTTGGTTTAAAGGCGGCCAACTTTCCTGCCAATTTTTTTCATCATCCATAAAACGGGGACTAAAACTCGTAACACCTTGGGCAATACGGCGTTTGCGCGTAGGCTCATCTAAACTGCGATCAGCATCGCGCCAATAACTGCGATATAGATTGTAAACTTCTGACTCGGGGTTTTTACTATTGGCCTTTTCATCAGGTTCTAACTCATAGGCCACACGTACAATATCAGAGCGATCTAATTCTAGTGGGTTTGGCCAGCCGCCTCGGCTAAATTCTAGTATACGGCCATCGGTTTGATCCGTGTGTACTAAAGCATTTTCATTATCGCCATAGCTATTACGTATAGGCCTGTCGATCAATTGATTGATATCTTGATCCATCCAAATAAAAGCTCGCTGCAAGTCAGACAAACGCTTACCAGCATCTATAGTGGCTTGACGAGAGTCTGTGGCACTGTCAATGGCACTAAAGACCATAGTAAAGAGAATAGCGATCATCAATACGGCCACCAGCATTTCGATCAAGGTAAAGCCATGCTGATGTGGACGCTTAATTGGCATTATTATTACTCGATGAATTAGCCGTACTTGAGTTGCCAGATGAACCATTAGCAGCCCAATCCTGACAAGCAACTTGTTGCGAGTTAGCTTTTTCACACAGTGTTAATGCATTGCTAACATAAGTCACCAGTGTGGAGAGAGAACTTTTCTCATCACCTTTAAACACTTTAACTTCTAATTCTCTAAATTGTTTATCTGAAGTCTCCTGAACTTTACTTTTCCAAACCCATTTTTTCCCGCCCATGGTTTCATCACCCTGCTTATCACCTTTACTTGGAAAACCCTCAGCTAATAACAATTCATTTAAGGCATTACTAGCCACCCAGTGGGCAATGACTTTATCACGCAGGAAAGCCGTGTTTTTTACATAGGTGCCCGTCGCCTCAATGAGCGCTACCATAGCTATAGCAACAATAGTCATCGCAATGACCACTTCAATAAGAGTAAAGCC
>CAZBWS010000004.1:13302-78389 GCA_964495705.1 uncultured Gammaproteobacteria bacterium | reverse complement strand
TTCCACTAACTCATAAAAACTATATTCATCTTCTTCAAACTTCACGCCTAGCGATTTATTAAACAAAATCGCCTCTTCACTAGCCAGCTGCATAATCGCATGTAAACGCCGTGCCGAGTCCTTCAACGCAGAATCCCCTCTGCCTAAATTAACACTCAGCACCACCATGGTTACCATCAGGGCAACGATTACCATGACAATAAGTAACTCTAATAAAGTAAAGCCGCGATTGCGGCTTTGCTGGTATTGAAATAAAGGCATGAACTAGGTTTTATTCCCAGTTGGTAATGTCGGCGTTCTCACCTTCGCCGCCAGGGCGGCCGTCTTTACCAAAGGAGTACAGGTCGTAGTCACCATTTTCACCTGGGCTTAGGTATTGATACTCACGTTTCCATGGATCTTTAGGCATTTTGCTCAGTTGCTGATTCCAGTTCTGGGGTTCAGGGCTACCGGAGGGTTTAGATACCAAAGCTTGTAAACCTTGGTCAGTAGTGGGGTAATCAAAGTTAGCCAATTTATAAAGGTCTAGTGCCGAAGCGATAGCCGCTAAATCAGACTGGGCTTTAGTCTTCTGTGCCGTGCCGATATTACCAAATAGTTTTGGTCCAACCGTCGCAGCCATAATGGCAATAATAGTAATAGCGATCATCACTTCAATCAGCGTGAAGCCTTGTTGCTTAGATGTATGTGTTTGTGAGGGTAAGCGCACAGATTTACTCCTGTTGGTATTGCATAGTAATATGTTCATATTATGGCATGCTTATGACAGCGCGTCATTCACCAGGTTCCGCAAAAACTAGTCTATGCAATTATTAAAAAAAATCCTCAACGTCTCTTCTGTGAACGAGTTCTTCACGACCTATTGGCTAGCCTTAACCATCGCACTGTGCTGTGGAATACTGCAACTATTAGGCTTGGAAAACACCTTACGCTACGACCGCAATTTAGTGAATAGTACCGAGCCCTGGCGCTTCCTTAGTGCTAATTTCGTGCATTTAAACTGGTCTCACTACTGGATGAATATGGGCGCCCTAGGCTTGCTCTGGTTAATGTTTGTAAGGCGCTTAAGTACACTCGAATGGCTGAGCGTTTTTTTGTTATCTTCTTTAATTGTTAGCACCGGGGTGCAGCTACTCAATAAAGACTTGTTTTGGTATGTAGGGCTTTCTGGCACGCTGCACGGCGTCATTAGTGCGGGAGTATGGCGTGAACTACGCCATGATAAGCTTTTTGCCCTAAGTGTAGGCGGCTTAACTTTTGGGAAATTAATCTACGAACAACTTTACGGGGCCCTACCCGGTTCTGAGGAAAGCATTGGTGGCCACGTGGTCGTGGACGCCCATTTTTACGGTGCTATTGGCGGCATTATCTGCATGGCACTATTGAGTTTGTACCAGCACTTTAACAGACCTAAAAGCTATTAAGCCTGTATTAAATTATTCATATCGAAGATCGGCATCAATATACCCATCATAATCAACATCACTAAACCACCTAAAAAAACAATCACCAGGGGCTGGGAGGCAGCCAATAAAGCAGAGGTTTTGGCTTGTACTTCCATTTCTTGATAATCGGCAGCACTGATTAACATCTCATCCAAGCTACCACTGGCTTCGCCAGAGTGAATCAAATGCAGCATCATGCCGGGGAAGTAGCCAGTGGCTTCCAGTGATTTACTGATTCCGACCCCCTCTTTCACCTGGTTCGCCGCATCTAACACCGCCTGTTTCATCGGCAAGCTAGTCAGTACATCCGAGGCTATCCGCATGGCTTCTAGAACAGACACACTACTCCCTACCAGAATACCCAGAGTACGCGCAAAGGCAGATGCGTTACGGGCTTGAATCATCTTGCCCAGCAAAGGCAAGGTTAGTAGGATTTGATGATAGGCGTAACGGCGTGACTCTTTGGCCATTAGCACTTGCCAGCCAAATACAGCGGCCACCGCAATAATTAAAAATAGCCACCAATAATTCTGTACCACATCACTGGCAAAGATTATCGCCTGTGTCAGCACCGGCAGCTGAGCATCATTAGATTCAAAGATACTCACGACCTTGGGCACAACAAAGGCCAGTAGCAAGGTAAGAATAGCAAAGGACATACATACCACAATTACGGGGTACATTAAGCTTTCCATCAGCTTTTTAGACATTTCATGGCGGAGTTCGGCATAGTCTGCAAGGCGCATCAGCACAGTATCTAAGTGGCCTGAAGCTTCACCAGAGGCGATGGTGGAACGGTATATCTCTGGAAACACATGGGGGAATTGACCAAAGGCATCAGCCAAGGAATGGCCTTCTAACACCTTGGCTCGAATAGCCAATAAAAGGGTTTTAATTTTTTGCTTATCGGTTTGCTGGCTAACCGAATTCAAGGCTTTCTCGATCGGCATACCCGACTTAACCAAGGTCGCTAACTGGCGTGTCAGCAAGGTCAAATCGGTAGCACTTAACTTGCCCCCCACCTTGGCCTTGGCAGGTATGGCCTTGCCATTTTTGCTCTTAGTTCCTGAGCTATTAGCCTCATTGACCTCCATAGGCGTCAAGGCTTTATCGCGCAGTTGTTGACGTATTTGCCTAGCGTTATCGCCCTCTAAAACCCCTTTAACATTTTTGCCACGGGCATCCATGGCGACATATTCAAATGCAGCCACCCTGGTTAAACCTCTTGTGTTACGCGGAGCACTTCATCGATAGAAGTCACACCATCAAATATCAGCTTCTTGCCATCGCCAAATATACTGGGGGTCAACTTGCGTGCTGCTTGATCAATATCTTGCTCACTAGCGCCATCATGAATCATACGACGGATTTCTTCATTAACCTCGATGAGCTCATAAATACCGCGACGACCTGCAAAGCCAGTATATTTACAATTTTCACAGCCTTTATGGTCATAAATAATAGGTGCCTTTTCATCTGCCGACAAACCGAGTATTTTCAACTCCCCGTCACTGGGCTCATGGGGTTTTTTACATGTCGGACAAAGTACTCGCACCAGGCGCTGAGCCAACACACCAATGACTGAGGATGAAAGCAGGAAAGGCTCTACCCCCATATCGCGCAAACGTGTCACTGCGCCTACGGCGGTATTGGTGTGTAAGGTCGACAACACAAGGTGGCCGGTTAAACTGGCTTGCACAGCAATTTCGGCAGTTTCTAAGTCACGAATCTCACCCACCATAACCACATCGGGATCTTGGCGTAATATCGCGCGCAGGCCTCGAGCGAAAGTCATATCCACCTTGGTATTAACCTGGGATTGGCCAATGCCATCAAGGTAATACTCAATAGGATCTTCTACGGTGAGGATATTGCGCGTCATATCATTCAAGCCACTAATAGCCGAATACAAGGTCGTCGTTTTACCTGAACCCGTAGGACCGGTGACCAGCAAAATACCGTGGGGCATATTGATTAAACGCTTAAAGCGCTCAAGCACATCCGGGTCCATGCCAATTTCTTCAAGATCCAGTTTACCCGCTTGCTTGTCGAGAATACGCATTACGATGCGTTCACCGTGACCCGATGGCAGTGTGGACACACGCACATCCACAGAGCGACCCGCAATTTTTAATGAAATACGCCCATCTTGTGGAACGCGCTTTTCAGCAATATCCAGCTCAGCCATTACCTTGATACGGGAAATTACTAATGCGGATATGCTGCGCGGCGGAGCCAGCACCTGTCGCAGCACGCCATCCACACGCAAGCGTACCACTAAATTACTCTCAAAGGTTTCGATGTGGATATCCGAAGCGCCAGTCTTAATCGCTTCGGTAAGGATGGCATTGATTAAGCGAATAATCGGCGCATCGTCCTGAGACTCCAGCAGATCTTCAGCCTGAGGCATATCATTAGCAATGGCAGACAAATCAAAGCTGTCCCCCATTTCGTCCATCACCTCAGAGGCATTATTATTCGCGTTTTCGTACTGCTTCGCTAACTTCGCATCAAATAGCGCTGCATCCAACTCTTCAGTCTTAAACGTCTTATGATAGCGGCGACGCAGCTCCATCAAGGTAGCAAGGGCAACATCCGGCTTGTGCTGAACGAATATCTCGCCAGCTTCAAAGGAGACAATCACACCATTATTCTTGGCAAAGCCGTAGGGTAGCTGGCGCAATACAGGCTCTTGCGGTGCAAAGGCGTCATCCTCTGTAGCGGGCATTCCCGCTAGCAGATCATCTACTTGATCACTACTTGCTTGCATTGGCCTCTGCCTCAACAACTTCGGGGGCTGGTATTCTTTCTATCTCAGTACGTTTTTCTAGTGCGGGCTGATCTTTAAAGTAGACATTTAGCTCTGGGAGCATAGAGGTATTAACTTGCAGTAGCTTGCCTTGGTGGCCAGCAGCGATTTGCTGGGCCCGCATATAAGTATATTTTTCCTGGCTCTTAGCATCAGCAACGGCACGATCTTTAATAATAGTGGGATGTAGAAAGACCATTAAGTTACGGCGATTTTTTGTCTTCGAGCGATACTGAAACAAGCGACCAAGCAGTGGAATATCACCCAGCAATGGAACCTTAGAAATTGTCTTGCCTTCTTGGGTATCAATTAAACCGCCTAGTACTAATAGCTGGCCATCTTCAACCAAAACATTAGTATTAATATTCCTCTTATTAGTAATGAGTTGCTGAGTCGTTGCATCCGTAAATGCATCAGATACTTCCTGCTCAATTTCTAATTGAATGGTATTCCCCTCATTAATTTGAGGCTTTATCTTTAACTTTATACCAACATCTTGGCGCTCAATCGTTTGAAAGGGGTTATCAGAGCCGTTACCGCTAGTTGAAAAAGACCCCGTCACGAATGGGACATTTTGGCCTACAATAATCTCTGCCTCTTCGTTATCTAAGGTAACAATACTCGGCGTCGATAATATATTATTTGCAGTATCAGAGGCTATAACACGTAGAATGCCACCAAATACATTGCCGCTGCTATCCCTATTGCCAAAGCCTACTGTCACACCATCCGGTATAGAGGTTGGCGCATCCCCAGAGGCGACGGCGGCGCCTATTGAATTTAATACCGTCGTGCCATTACCTAAACCAACAGTACCTAATGGGTTGATACTCCCCGTATCACTACTGCTGTTGTTTTCATTGCCAGATACATAGCTAAACCCTATTTCACGCGCTGCATTATCAGTAAGCTCCGCAATAATCGCTTCTACATGTACCTGCGCACGGCGAATATCTAGCTGGCGAATCACTGACTCAATATTTTTCATAGCATCGGGGGCAGCGGTTATCACTAAGGCATTGGTTTCCTCGTCTGCTTGAATATCAATTTCTTTAGATGCCGCTGAGGGGGTTGCTGCTGTGTTAGTACCGCTGGCTTGCGAGGCTTTCTTTTGACCTTCGTTAACGCCTTTTAAAATATCAGCCATTTCCCTAGCTTTAGCATATTTTAAATAGATAACCTTGGTATTACCGCCCTGCTCTAAAGGGGTATCTAAAGAGGCGATTAAGGCGCGCATACGGGCACGAGCTGCTTTGCTACCACTGACCAAAACGCTATTAGTACGATCATCTGATGCGAGCTTCGGCGAATCCGGGTTACCACCTTGGGAACCTTTTTTCTGCTGCATCGAATTAAGAATGCGCACAACTTCTGTAGCGGAGGCATGTTGGAGCTTGATAAATTCAATTTCATCATTATCAGGGCGATCAATACGGTTAATAATGCCCGATAAGCGCTTGATATTGCTCGCACGATCAGTCAACACAATAATATTGCTGCCTGCATAGGCTGCCAAGTGGCCTTGCTGGGGAACCAGTGGACGCAAGATAGGCACTAATTGAGAAGCGGCTACGTTGCGAATAGGAATAACCTGAGTAACAAGCTCATCGCCCAAGCGCCTTGAACCACTGACGGTAGGTACAGCTCCTTGCTTGGCATTTACATCTGGCAGAATCTTAATGATATCGCCCGCGGGAACCACTGAATAACCATGCACTTGCAAGACAGATAAAAACACACTGTAAAGCTCATTCGCGTTCATCTCTTTATTTGAGATTACCGTCACCTTCGCTTTGACCCTAGGGTCAATAACAAAGTTTTTACCGGTTTTCTTTGCTACGGTTGAAATCAGTGCATCAATATCTGCATCTTTCAAATTAAGAGTAAAAGTTTCTTCCTCTGCAGCATGCACCAGATTAACAGGTGCCAATACACCTATCGTCAAAGGCATTAATAGCAGACCGAGTCGTAATATTTTGTGCATTTTCATTATGCTTAACATTCTTTATTTTTCATTTATTCAAAGCTGATTGATAGCGGTACTTCGGCACCACCACGCATCACAACAACATCGTATCTATTTGCACCACGCAAACCATTTAATGCTTTAGTGTTAGAAACAGGCTGACCATTAACGGATAACAGCACATCACCCTCTTGCAGGCCCAATTCATAAAACAGAGAAGGGTCTCCTTTGGGGTTGATCTGATATCCTAGTAATTTTCCATCACTGCGTTGTTGCTTGATATTAACCATCGACATTAGCTTTGATGGGTTGGCTAAAAACTCTTTGCGCAAAGAGGCCGCTCTTTGCGGGGCGATTGCAGGCCGTGACGAACTTCTTGGCGCCCGCTTTACTGGCGCTTTATTCGTTTGCAGTGCAACCCCTTTAATTTGTTCTAGTGTTAAGGTTTCATAACGCCCCTGATATTCAATAATTACTTTATCTCGATGAATTTCAGATAACTCAGCATTGCCAGGCAAACTATCACCAATAGCATAAACTTCTTGTTGACTGCGTCCGCGGCTAATCATAGCCAGCGCCTTGGATTGTGGCTTGTGCGCTAATATCCCGCGCAACACAAGATCTAGTCGGGTTTCTTTAAGGTCTTCCTTAACAACACTCGTTTCTGGCGTAACATCAGCCTGACCAAAAATATGTTTATTAGCTATTTTGGCACCATAAAATACCGCCTGTTTTGCCGCCCCTTGGTTCACACCGGAACGTATAGCTGGCGCTTGAGGTGAATCTTTAACAGGCACCATTGCCCACACTAAATCTGACAGGCAATAGCCCAACACTAAAACAAGGGCTACATTCAGCCATGTGGGTGCAGTTTGCGCTATGCGTTGTATTAGTGGATTGGAAGTGATTGTTTGCAATACCGTATTGGCCATTTATATTACTTAGGTTCTACTTTTGCTAAGTGCTTATTTTTAAAAAGTGCACAGCACTCACAAGATCATTTATATCATTAGTCGGGGGCTTGAAGCTATAGGATTCTGCCATTCAATGATTACTCCCTGTTCTGGGGTTTCAATTAAATCAATTCTGTACAACTGCGGTAAAACCGACTGCAATTGCGACTTAAGCCATAAGGCAATATTTTCTGCACTTGGTTCAATACCTCCCAGTAAATCATTCAAACAGTGATGATCCATTTTTTGATAAATAGGTTTAAACAAGGTTTTTACATCGCCATAGTCTACCGTCCAACCCATAACTTTATCCAACGGCGCTTGTAAATGCAGTTTTACCGTGTAGCTGTGACCCAAGGCCTGCTCCTGACTAGGGATATAGATAGCGCACTCCGCATCTTGTTGTTTCCATATGCGGTGGTGTTGCCCATCAAAACTACAGCCCGCGGTCACCGTCTCTTGCACCACGATTAAGGCTAAGTCTGCAAAGTTAGGCTTCATACGCTGCCACAGCCATTGAGCCAACACCTCAGAAGTAGGATTTTCCAAGCCGTCAATATCATTTAAATAATGCTGATCCAAACATGCTTGCATGGGCTGCCACTGCGCTTCTAGCTCCGCCTGGCTACTGCTCGCCTGCGCAAACAACACCACCTGAAAACCATGACCATGTAAGCGACCACACTGATGACCGTCGGGTACATTCGGTAATTGATGGGCCGCTTCAAATCGACTGTGACGCCATAACAGGGCTTGGCCGCCGACTAAATAGACACCTTGCCCCGGCGCAGACTGTAGGCGCAGCTCTGTTAATGATGGTAATTGCTCGGCCATATGCAAGGCCAATCCAAAATCAGAAGTTACATTAGATAATTCATTTAAATCCTTGTAATTTAAAGACTTAATAAGATCTTCAACTTCTTTATGAATACTGGACTTCAAGGACAATGCGGATAGTTTGAAACTATGCCCATGCACAGACCCACCTGGCAGTTGACGTGCCGCCTCAAAGCCTGCATTGGCAATTTGATAAATTGATTCACTCATAAAGGCGCGCAGTTTAGCCCAATTTCACTAGCAAAGCAGCTAAAGATCCTTGCCTAAACCCAACCTAAACAAGCTATCCGCATTACATGAAGTCACCTTGCAAATATGCTCTAGGGATTCATCACGTAGCTTAGCGATTGTTTTTGCCGTCTCAAGTAAGTACTGGGGCTTATTAATCTCATCTTTAGCTAGAAAGCTGGGCGGCATATCAGGTGCATCGGTCTCTAACAACAGCGACTCTAAGGGCAAGCTTGCCGCCAAAGAGCGCAGCTTAGTCGCACGCGTATAACTCAGTGCACCACCAAAGCCCAGCTTGAAACCCAGCGCTATATATTGTCGGGCCTGCTGCTCGCTGCCAGAAAAGGCGTGTATAGCACCACCGCGTGCCAACTTAGCCTTACGCAGCCCCTTTAGTACCTCATCATGGGCTTTGCGCACGTGCAATATGACAGGCAAATTCAGCTGCGCGGCTAAATCTAATTGAGCATCAAAATAATATTGTTGCTCTTGCTGGTCCAATTTAAGGTCAAAGTAATCTAAACCAAACTCTCCCACGGCAACTGTGTGCTCTTCTAATAATAAGTCCGCTAACGCCTGTACATGTTCACGCTTATGCTCAGACAAAAAATAAGGGTGTAATCCATAAGCCGAAAACAACATGTCAGACCCCTTTGTTTTTTCTTTCAATCGCGTCCAACTCGACTTCGCTACACCAGGAACAACAATGGCTTGTAGTCCCAAGGCGTGACAGTCTGCTAGCTCTTGGGTAAAAATAGCGTCAAAGGCAGGGAAATCCAGATGACAGTGGGAATCAATTAAAGGGTTCATGTGCCTATAATAAGCTATCGGCAACAAAAAAATAATAATATGACTATCAGCGCAACCATACGTCCTACTGGACGCTTAGAAATCCTCTCTAAACAAGAAGTGGAACGCCTACGTGATACAAGTAAAGGAGGCCTCTACTCCATTCTCCGTGGCTGTGCCCTTGCGGTATTAAACAGCGGCAATAGCGGAGATGATGGAAAGAGCTTATTAGAAAAGCATCCAAACTTCTCAATTGAGATCATTCAAGAAGATCGCGGCTTAAAGCTTAAATTACATGACGCACCAGACGCGGCTTTTGTTGACGGCCAAATTATTAAAGGCATACAAGAGCACCTATTTGCGGTGGTGCGTGACATTGCCTATATCCACAATGAAATTAGCAGCAAGGATGATAGCTCTGAAGCAACGACGAATACAGTATTCCAAATTCTGCGCAAAGCACGTTTACTTAAGCCACGCTTATCGCCCAATTTAATCGTTTGCTGGGGCGGCCACTCCATCAACCACAATGAATATCGTTATACCAAACATGTAGGTCATGAACTGGGCTTACGCAGCCTCGACATTTGTACCGGCTGTGGCCCTGGCGCTATGAAAGGCCCGATGAAAGGGGCAACCATTGCCCACGCCAAACAGCGTAGCCGCAGCACGCGCTATATCGGCATGTCTGAGCCGGGCATCATCGCCGCTGAAGCTCCTAACCCCATCGTCAACCAGCTGTGTATTATGCCTGACATCGAAAAACGTCTAGAGGCTTTTGTGCGTCTCGGCCACGGCATTATTGTTTTCCCAGGTGGTGTTGGCACCGCAGAAGAAATTCTCTATCTACTCGGCGTACTACTGCACCCTGAGAATGACGAACTGCCCTTCCCCCTAGTATTTACCGGCCCCGCAGGTAGTGAGACCTATTTTGAAAAAATCGACGCCTTTATTGGCATGGCGCTAGGCAGAAAAGCACAGGCACGCTATAAAATCATCGTTGACGACCCCGTTGCCGTTGCACGCTTTATGCATCAAGGCATGAAGCAAGTACGCGAATCGCGCAAACAGTCCCACGATGCCTATTACTACAACTGGAGCCTAAAAATCGACCCTATTTTCCAGCGCCCCTTTGTGCCTAACCACAAAAACATGGCCGGATTAAAGCTGCATCGCCACCAGCCCGTTCACGAATTAGCCGCGAATCTACGCCAGGCATTCTCAGGTATTGTTGCCGGCAATGTAAAAGAACAAGGCATACGGGCTATTGAACAGCACGGCTTGTTTGAGCTACAAGGTGATGAGGAGATTATGGCGGCACTCGATCAGCTGCTGAACTCCTTTGTGGAGCAGCAGCGGATGAAATTGCCAGGCAGTGCTTATGAGGCTTGTTATCGCTTGGTTAGGTAGAATATGTGGCCACCCTACTCCCCCAAGTAATTCTCCCCAACAGACCGAGCCATCACCGCACTCATCTGTCGATAAGACAAGCCACTCTCTTCATGCCACTGATTAAAAGCCACTTGAATTTTTCTTAGGTCACGCTGTGAGCTAGGGTTATCCGCTACCTCCACACCCGCCAGTTGTAGACAGTGCACCACATCCCTAGTCAGCATAAAGGTAGATTTGCCACAAGCGTTTAAGAAGTATTGGCCTGTCATGCCTCCTAAACGGCTGCCTTCTTTTTTCAGTTTGATAAACAGCCCCACTAGATTATCTTCTGGCCAGTTGGCTATAAACTGTCCAAAGCTGCCATGTTCTTGGGATATATCGTAGATAAAGTGTAGATTGCTGCGTACCGCGAAGACTTTGGTCATATTTCTAATTATACGAGTGTCTTTGGCGTAGGCTTCCCATTCTTCATCGGGCAACATAAGCAAGCGGCCATTATCAAAACCGTAAAAGGCTTCCTCAAAGGTTGGCCATTTTTTATCAACTACACGCCACACAAAGCCAGATTTAAAAATGCTCTTGGCCATATTAGCAAGGTAATAGCTATTAGGCTGTTCAGCTAAAATGGCATTCTCTCTACTATCAGGCAACATGGCTTTGAGGGCTTTATCACCGCCCTTGCGCTCACTCGCCCTGTGCCAAATACTGTCAAATTTTTGCATAAGTCTGCTCTAAATATTCCAGAATAGCTTTGGACTGAAACAAGTCCGTATGGGTATTGGGGTCAACCAGATAAGGCACTTGAACATTGCCGTGCTGAGCGAAAAACTCTGCGCGCTTGGTGTTCGGTAACGGCTGATATTTACCCAGTGAAAAATGCATCGCTGCGGGGCCCATGTCGGATGTTTTCTGCTTACTCAAATTAATCAGCTTATAAGCTAGCTCTAACTCACATAGCAATTCACGTACAGGCCGAGAGAATGGACTGGACTCGAAACTGTACAAGGTCAGTAGCTGCTTTGCAGAGCGTGAGTCACGCTTTTGCTGACCTGCTCCCTTGCGAATAGCTGAGACCTTCTCCACCTGAACTAGATTAGCTCCTTCAGCCTTTAAAGCCGAAGGTGTGGGTCGCTTACCATAGGTGCTAAATAAATAATCGACGATAGCCTGGCTCCCCTTGAGCTGTTGTGCATTACTAGAATCCACCAGAAAAGGAATTGATTTTCCGCCAGAGGCCTGCCGCACCCTATCCGCATAACGCTCACCGCCTTCTGGGCAGGGATAAATAACAGCATCTAAGTCCAACTCCGTTAGCGCCTCGCGCACAAAGCGGCATTGTGGGCAGCCTTCCCTGTCATATAACTCAAGCAGCTGCACAGGATAGCTTGTGGTGTAGGGCTTAGAGAGAGTACCGCGCCATTTGCGCACTGTGGAGGCGTTATTGGAATTAACGATATTGCGTAAATGCTCGAAAGAAAATGTCATTCTGGCTCCATCGATGCTGGCATCCAGGATAAATCGGGCAATGCATTGAGGTGATTAGCGTAGCGCTTTAAATCAAAAGCGCTGCCGTTTTCAACAACATCATTAATTTCCACCGAGAGCGCACAGGCAATAAACTCTAGGGCCTCCCTGCGCTCTGTGCCAGTCATCATCAAACGCATTAAGGTTTCTTTAACAATAATGGGGTCGGCATCTTCTAGCTGATTTTCAACAATTTCTAATAGGTCGATAGACGTAGCTTGTAGCTCTTGCTCTGACATAGGTATCCTAATTACTTTGCGACGTAGTCATAGGGGCCACCTGCTTCTAAAGCACGCTGATAAGCTTCCCGTTGCTGCATGCTATGCACATAGCTCGTAATATGCGGATAAGCTGTCGCCGCCCCTGTTGAGACCACCGCTTCCAAGGGAAATAGCATTTGAAAATCAGCACCACTTAAATGTTCAGCAACGAAAAATTCATCACAAGTCGATAGATGCTGTTCGACAAATGCTAAGTTAGCCTTAATATTCGGACCGACATAGGCCTTCATTACCTCATTGGCAATACCTTTGGCAACGGGGCGAATAAAAAACGGCATAGGCGCGACTTTCAATTTATCAAAGATCAACTTCATCACCATAAAGGGCATGAGGGAGCCCTCTGCATAGTGCAGCCAATATTGATAATCGCGCTGTGCTTGGCTGTCCAAGCTAAACTGCATATCGCTTGAACCATAAGCCTGTGTAAGATACTCGACAATCGCTCCCGATTCCGCAACGGTGATGTCCCCATCAGTAATAACGGGAGACTTACCCAGTGGATGCACATCGCGTAAGCTTTGCGGGGCCAGCTGCGTCTTCTCATCGCGCTCATAGCGTTTAACCTCATATTCTATGCCAAGCTCTTCTAATAGCCAAAGTATGCGTTGTGAGCGCGAGTTGCTCAGGTGATGTACAACAATCATATTAATTACCTTTTTAGATGCAGAGGATTGTAACAGTTATCAACCAGATAAAACGGCCATCAAAAAACCTCCCACATCATTTACAATAGAGATGTTAACAATAGGTATTCAAATGGATTACGAGTTCATCCGCGATATTATTGGCCAGTGCGCCGCTAAATTTTCTATGGAGCAAGAGGCCTTTGGCGCTTGGCTGACAGAAGATTTACGCGACAAGCAGGCTGACATCAACCGTATAATAGAAGCTACCACACAGCTACGCGATAAACAGCGCTGGGACTTTGAGTACCAAGGCTGTGAATTTATTTTGCAGGCGGATCGTGACCGCGTCAGTGTTAGTGCTAACGGCCTAAGTGAAGCTACAGACTACGAGCATGATGACTTTGACGAAGGTTATCAAAGTGATAGCTCTGAGCTACAAGCCGAGTGTGGCTTAGAAGACTTTGCAGCCATAATGATTGCCTGGCAAGCCTTTACCCTAGAAAAAATTTAAGTAAGAAGGCTATAAAAGCAATATCAATTTCAAGCTAAACGGTATTTTAGCCAGTTAGTCTGTCGACTCCGTCTAGCGGTCATGCTCTAATCAGGCAAAGGCTATACAACGGATTAAAAGATATGAAAAGACTCAGCCCCGCAGACCAGACTTTCCTGTGGTTAGAAAAACGTCAACAACCTATGCACGTAGGCGGCTTACTGTTATTTGATTTCCCCAAAGATGCGGGAAGTAAATACCTCACCGAAATGGTTGAGGAAATGCGTAAAAGCGACCAACCGACTGCTCCTTTTAACCAACGTTTAGACAAAACCAGTTTCGGCCAGTACCATTGGGTAGAAGATGAAGCTTTTGACCTGACACACCACTTTCGCCATGTGGCGCTGCCCAAACCTGGGCGTATCCGTGAATTACTCGCCATGGTCTCTGCTGAGCATAGCCACTTAATGGATCGCCAGCGCCCATTATGGGAGGTACATGTTATTGAAGGTGTGCGTGGCAAACGCTTTGCTATCTATAACAAGGTACACCATTCCATGATGGACGGTGTGGCCGCCATGCGCATGACGGAGAAAGTACTCTCTAATGACCCCAACGAACGCAATATGCCACCCATGTGGGCAACCACACAACAAGCCAAGAAAAGCCGTAAGAGTCCAAGCTTGGTCAATGCGCCTAGAGATATGGTGAGCAGCTTGTTTCAAGTGAGCAACAACACCCGAAAACAGCTATCAACTATCCCAACCATTACTCGAGAGATTACCAAAAACATGCTCGCGGCTCGTCGTGGAGACAACGACGTGGTGTCTTTCAGTGCTCCGGATAGTATTTTCAACCAACGAATTACTGGCTCTCGCCGCTTTGCAGCACAATCCTATTCCCTAGAGCGCATCAAAACTTTAACCAAGACTTTTAACTGCACCCTAAATGACATTGTCTTGGCAGTCTGTGGCAGTGCTTTGCGCAATTATTTAATCAGCCAAAATGAGCTGCCAAATGATCCTTTAATTGCCATGGTTCCGGTCTCTCTTCGCGACGACCATAGTGATGCAGGTAACCAAATAGGCATGATACTAGCTAGTTTAGGCACCCATATTGCCGACCCTTCCGATCGCCTGCGCCACATTCAAACTATCGCTGATAATGCTAAATCACGCCTTAAACATATGACTAAAGAAGAAGTCATTAACTATACGGCACTGAGCATGGCTCCCTCCGGCATTCAAATGCTAACCGGCATGGCACCCAAACTACGTGCCTTTAACGTAACCATTTCCAATGTACCAGGGCCTAGCGACCCCCTGTACTTCAATGGTGCGCAAATGAGCGGCATGTACCCCGTCTCCATACCTGTCGATGATATGGCCCTTAACATTACTCTGGTTAGCTATAACAACCAGCTGGAGTTTGGTTTGACCGCTTGCCGCAGAACACTACCTTCTATGCAGCGCTTATTAGACTATTTATCAAATGGCATTGCAGAACTAGAAATCGCGGCAAATATTAAGTAATGGCTATGGAAAAAAAATTCAACAGCTTCGCCGAGTTCTACCCTTTTTACCTGAGTGAGCACAGTGACCCACGCTGCCGTGCTATTCACTATATAGGTAGCTTCTGGGTTATTGTCCTTGTCATCTTCGCCCTATTCAGTGCTAGCTATCTGTTATTGCTATTAGCTCCTTTGATTGGCTATGGTCACGCTTGGGTTGGTCACTTTGTGTTTGAGAAAAACCGCCCCGCTACTTTTAAACACCCTTTTTATAGCTTTGCTGGAGACTGGGTCATGTTGAAGGATTTTTTGTTGGGTAAGTTCAAGAAGTAAGCAGCCTTCTTCACAGCGCATAAAAAAGCCCGGCATTGCCGGGCTTTTTTGTTGGAAAGATGATTAAGCTTAAGCGAATATATTTTCCCCGAATACAAATACCAACTGTGCCACACCGGCCATAAGCCCGAGTATTCCACCTGCAATGATTAACTTCAGCTCATCTTCTTGGAAAGCTGGACGCAACATATTTTGGAACTCCTCTGAGGACAGCTCCTGCATACGTTCCGTCATAATCTCACGTACTAACACTCCTCGATCGGCATTAAAATCATTATCATCAAAGGGTTCTTCGGATACATCGATGGCTTTATCCCCTACCCATTCTTTAATGTTCGCAAAGCTCTCTGGCCCTACCGCACCTTGCACAAAAAACTTAGCAAAGCCTGCTGACTCATCAACGATCGTTTTAATATTCTTGCGTACCAGAGCATGCACACGAGGCGATTTAGGCCCGGTCATTAAGCGATTAACTAAATGGCGCACCGTTAACACGTCATCAGTCACAATCTTGGTATATACCTCAGACACTTCTTTTTGACGCTTTAGGAATATGCCATGAAAGGTAAAGGGACCAACTTTGGTGGGTTTCAGCGGTCTAAAGATAATATTCAGCGCAATCCAGTTCGTCGCTGTACCCACAATCACACCAAATAGGGGCAAGATCCACCATTCAGGGTACAACCACCACACAACGGCTTGTATCAAACCAAAAATAAAGCCAAATATAAACCCAGAGTTAATAATAAATTTAAACTCTTTGTCGCCACACTCTAAAAAGATGCGATTGATTAAGTGCTTCTCTTCAGCGAGCTGATCTTGAATCATATCTTTAAGATCTAACAGCTCTTCAATATTGTCGCCAATCTCATGTACAAGATTATTCACCATCTTAGGCAGTTCGCGTTTCACCCGTGCACTAATCTGGTTTTTCATCGTCACGGGAAGGTTTTCCCACAACACGCGGCGCTCTTTAATCATCGCCTCTTCAGTATAAGTGTCTAACTGAGGCTCAACCACTTTGACGATGTGCTCAGCAATCAGGTCTGGCCCCATATTCTGAACAACTTCTGACAAGGAGCCGATTTTTGATAGGATATTATCAACAGAGATACCCGCCATTTTACGCGCCTTCATTGGCACAATGCCTTGCCAGCCCAAGTACAAGGGCTTGTAGCCGATAAATTCTAAGGGCCAAAAAGTCAGTTTTATAGCAACCCAGTTAGTAACCCAGCCAACTATTCCCGCTACAAAGGGGATACTGGCGTACTTTAAAAATTCTATGATTTCTGGAGACATAAAGAAAATGCTTTCTACGTATATGATTTTTTTAATTTAGCCATGAACAAAAAACGCTTCACAACTAAGGCCACAAGGGGAAAGAGTATCGCATAACACAACACGGTTGTCGCTGGAGAGGCAAAGAACAGGTAATAAAACACGGCGGCTCCGACACCAGAGTCTATTTGATCCAGCGCAACATAAAACAAACGTCCCTTAGCCGGCACCTCTCCCGGAGCAGCTCCCATGCGACGCTTGATAAATGAGTTGGGTAATTCAAAGAGTACATAGGCAAAGCCTAGTAACAAGCCGAGTACTGGCCAGCCATATTGCATCGTCTCAGTTGTCAGCGGTATGCCCGACAAATACAACACCAGCCATAAAAGCAGTGCTCCGGGCATGGTTATAATGGGCATAACTACAAAACCACGCCACGTTTTGTTGGCACCAAAAAAACCTTTATGCAGAGGCTTCTTCAGGGTCACGAACCAGTCATTAGTGACCACAACCATATGCAGTACGCCGCCCACGACAACAGGGATCATCATTAGTAAGGCTGAATAAATGTGCTGCCACAGGCTGTAGCCGTCTAAAAAATCCTGCTGCATATTACCCCCCTAACAAGCCAATGACTGCAAATGCAGATATGCCAGTACCGACTAAAATCAAGATTTGCTTCAGAGACTTAAATTTAAAAAACGGCGCTTTATAGACCATCATAAAGCTCATACCAAGTAGCGAGAGACTCAACAACGCAAATATAAGGACTTGTGGCAGGATAAAACTGAGTAAATAAGCGCCAGCCAATATAAATACGCTCCAGAATACAGGCATACCTAGGTAACTAAGGCCCTTATCCTCTTTAATATTGCCCACTTCATTGAACACTGACAGACGCACCATGCCGCACATCATAAAGACCAGTAATATGGCCACTTGGTAGACTTGATCAAAACCCCATAAAAACAAGAATACAGAGGGGGCGATTAAATAATCTAGTTCATCCACAAAACCGTCTAGGTAGCGACCAAAGCTGCGCTCTATACCGCGCTTACGCGCCCAAATCCCATCCAATGCATCACCGAGCATTGCAACAAATAAGCTGGACAAGGCAAAGGCAAATTGACCCTTCATTGCCAGTAAAATTGCGACAAAGGCAAACACCACACCCGCCAAGGTCAAACAATCCACTCTATTTAGAGAAATGATAAAACGCGTATCTGACGGTGCTAATTGCTCAACTAGTAGTGGCCGATCTACCTTGCTGTTGTGACGACCGTCCACGGGAATACTAGCCACTTCCTGTGTGGCCAAGTCGGATAAATCTTTACTTTCCAATAACTGTTTTAAGCTCTGCTCTGCATCGTCAGGATTAACACCCGACGCAGGCACATAACATAATAACGCTTGCTCCCCGACCTTCACCAAAGCACTACGTGACAGCTCTGTAAGACTATCCGCATTGGGTTCTATCAAATAAGGGTGTAGCGTTTGCTGATTATAGGTGACCTTATCTTTCTCTCTGCCCACCAGCACTATACGGCCGAGAGCATCAAAGAAACCTGTATCCCCTGTGCGATGCCAAACCTGCCCATCGGCACAAGGTATTTTATTCTCTTTATTCGCTACAGGGTTATCAACATAACCCTTTAAAACATGCGGCCCTTTAACTAATATTTCACCGACTTTTCCTTGAGCTTGCTCATATTCATGTACTTGAGCTTCACTTATCTCAGTAATACCTGAGGGAAAGTTGACCATTTTCACCTCAACCGCGGCACACGGCTGACCTACCAACAAACCGTCACATGGTTCAGCTACAAGCGCTTTTGCGCTGATCGAGCTGATCGGCTCTGACTCGGTAGAACCATAGAGAATATGAAACGGCCTATCTCCCATTAAAGCAACAATCTGTTGGCATAGTTGTGGTGAAACGGCCGCACCACCGACCACCCCCCCTCGTACTGTTGGCAGTGTTTCGCTCTGCTTTAATAGGTAGTTAACTAAATGTGCAATAAACGCAGGTGCGCCGCCCAAGCTGGTGACACCAAGTTCCTTAATCTGGCTCAACACCGGTGCCGGATTATAATCACCCGGTTTGGCCATATCAATTGCCGGTAACACCGTAGTCACGCCACAGCTCAAACCGTGTAACACACTCACTGGAAAACACGTTAATGCCACATCAGATTGATAATTAGGGATATGTTCCTGCAGCGCCTTATGTTGTTCAATCAAACTCAAATGTGTTCTATCTGCGCCTTTAGGTCTCCCCGTAGAACCAGAGGTAAAGGTAATCAAACAGGTTTCCTCTAGCTCACAAGCAATTATATTAGGCTGGCTTTCGGTGGACACATAAAGTTGTTCAAGGCCGCGATCATCAGCCTTAAATAATTGCTTGCCCCACAGGGCTTTTAACAATGGCTTTAAGCTCAGAAGTTTTTTCACCGACACAACCGCATCCGCATGGCTGTCCTGTATAGCCATGAGAATTTTAGCTCTAGGCATACTAGTGTCGATAAAGACGGGCACTATTGCACTAGCCATCATCGCAGTAACCAAGCAAAACATATCTGCGTTTGGCGGATACATTAAGACAATGCGGTTGCCACTGACAAAACCCGCTTTTTCGAGACCTTGCTGGTATGCGGATACCTTGCTAGAGACCTGTGCAAAGCTAAGTTCATCATAGCTCAACACCTTCTCATCATCCCAGGCTATGGGGATAGAAATGGCTGTTTTATCCCCTAACGCTTCGCAGTGCTGTAGCAGCAAACCAGCAAAGTTATTGCTGATTGACATTATTCAGCGGTCTCTTGGACTTCTTCCTGTTCATCAGTGGCTTCGGCTTCCACATCAAGGCGAGTAATAGTGCCCTTACTGCCATCCATCTTGACGTTCTCGCCATTTGATAAAATTTTGGTAATACCAGGAATATTGACCACCGCAGGAATACCTAACTCACGCGCCACCACCGCAGAGTGTGACAGTGTTGAACCACGCTCAACGAGAATACCGCCTGCCGTTGGGAATAAAGGCGCCCAGCCGGGATCGGTACGCACAGTACATAAAATTTGCCCGTTTAAATCTAATTCATCATCCGGTGAAAAAATTAAACGTACGGGTTGTTCAACAACACCAGGATAACAACCAATACCGGTTAACACATCGCTGTCCTCGTCAATTTCTACACCGCCGAGATATTCGTAGTTATTGTGATGATACACACCACCCCAAGTCGAAAAGTGATGAGGCGGCTCGTATTCAGGCTTTTCATATTCTTCATACTCGGCCTTACGCGATGCAACCAAGGGCTTAAGTTGACTCTGAATAGAGCGCCCTTGCATATACAGCTCTAGCTCTTCTACACTGATATAAAAAATATCGCGCCCTTCTTCGAGTACACCATGAAAGGCTAGTTGATTACCTATTTCAACATAGATATCACGATATAAGCCAAACATACGAGTACGTGCTAGGCGCATATTTTCTCGGTTGCGTACAGCATCACGCAATTTAGCCAAGTCTTTCTTAAAGCCTTTTAAGGCGCGCCCTCCTAGCTCCTTTTTAATCGCGGTAAACGCTTCCGTCTCCGCATCAGCACGGAACTTCATTTCATTCGCGTTAAGTGTGTCGATAGTCAAGTCGTCGCGGTTTAAGAAGTTGCGCAATACGGCAAATAGGAATGAGGCATCTTGGCGTAAAGTAATAGACTCCAGCTTCAACTCGCCAATACAGCGATCACCGTAAAGCTCGATATACTCCTGACAAGAGGCGTAAAAGCTAGGGTATTTAACTTGAATAGCATCCAATAATTTATTGTTATCAGTCGCGTCTATTAGCTCTTGTAGGCCGCCAGTGGCTCGTACCTTGTCGCACATACGCAGCAAGAACTTAGTCGGCTCAGTACTCTCTATGCCCTCTTCCCCTGACATTAAGTTGTTTTGTACAATAACGGGGTTTTCAATACTGGTTTTTTCCAGCTTACGCGCCACTTTTCCGTTCATCATCATCACGTAAAAATCATTGATGATAGGGGCGACCCATTTGCGCAGTAAGTTGTTATCTAGCTTTTCCGTTAAAGCAATTAGCTCAGACATTTCTAAGCTAGGTAAGCGCTCACGCTGGATACTTTTATATTGTTCATCAAACATGGCCCTGAAATTAGCCACACTTTTATCAATGCGATAAAACTCAAACAACAAGCGGAAGATCATCTTCATCACATAGGGTAGTTTTTTCAATTTACCCAGCGTGTCTAGTTCAGAATCTTGTACCAGGTCTACAGAGTCCTGTAGTCCCATCATGCGCTCCATATCCTTTTTATTAGTGCTAAAGGATGGTAAGCCGGTTAAACCGCGATACCAGTTATTGATATTGTAATAAACACGGCCATTAATTAGACCGAGTAAATTCTTAAAGATGGGTTCATACTCTTTGATTTTTTGTTCCGAGTTACCCACCAAGCGTGATGTTTCCTCGTATACAATCCAATAAGCACGACTGGCATAAGAGAATGTTAATGGCGTTGTTACACCGCAATAACTTTCCTGAATATTAGAGTTATCCCAAACAACTTCTTCACCGCGCTGGCGCACCGGTGGTGGCAAGGAGGTCACTGGACGAGTCTGAAGAACAAATACCTTGTTATCTTGAATCGTCCACTCGATATCCTGTGGCGAGCCCTGGCACTCAGCAATGCGTGCACACATATTGGCCACTTGCTTAACTTGCCCTGGCTTTAAGCAGGCCTTGTTTTGCAGCTCAGCCTCAACAGGGATAGTGATAGTGCCAATACCCTTATCTTTATCAAAAATGATTTGCTGATCTTTTTCATTAATTTGCTCATCGTACTTATCATCGTATAAGCCAATATGGAATTCATCCGTATTACACTCACCAGAAACAATGCCTTCACCCGTACCATAGGTGGCTGACACCAAGGCTAGGTCACGTCGGCCATTAACTGGGTGCGCGGTAAAACACACCCCGGACACCTGCCCCTCAACCATCAGCTGTACGATAACAGCCGCTTCAATATCGACGATGCTAATGCCGTGGCTCAAGCGGTAACGAATCGCGCGTTCCGTAAAGGCACTGGCAAAGACATTAATAATCGACTGAGCAATGGCTTCACGCCCTTTTTGAAACAAAAATGAGTCCATTTGCCCTGCAAAGGACGCATGCGCCGAGTCTTCACCGACCGCTGAAGAACGCACAGCAAAAAATAGCTCTTCCCATTTCTCAATACCCTGTAGCCACTGCTCTACTGCAACTGCAATCTCTACTAGCAGTGTGGTGCCCATGATTTTCTCTCGAATTTCAGTTGCACGAGGCGTCAGCTCTGGGCTATCCGCATCTAAACCTTGTAGCTGTTCTTTAATCCAATCATACAGCCCGTTAGCTTTTAGCTGCTGACGAAAGCCCTCTGTTGTAACAACACTCCAGTCAGGCACAGGAAAGTCATTGCGGCTTAACCAGGCCATATTGGTGGCTTTGCCACCTAGTACCGATTCATCGTATGCGGCGGCCTGTTTGGCCGACAATAGTAGCTCTGAATTACTCATTTTTTCATCTCTGGATAGGCTTCGGCAATGTAATCACTAATCGTCAATGCGATACGTCGTGCAGTAGCAAATACGCGTGGCATAAATTCAAAATGGCGGAAGGTATGCGCCATTACATACATGGCGAGTCGATTAATTAGTAGGTCACGGAAGGCAAAGTGGAAACCAAGCATCCACTCATCTTGATCGATAGTTTGACCTGTCGCTTTTTCAAGCTCTAAGCGGTGGTATTCAATATATACTGCTATAAGCTCCATATTCGCGTCTTCTTCTGGAATGGTAAATACCAGTAACTCCGCCAAGTCATGCTGCGGTAGACCAACAGTTGCTAGCTCCCAGTCATAAGCACATAACTGTAGCTTGCCATCTTTAGCATCTCTAAAAGCGATATTGCGCGGATTAAAGTCATTATGAATCAGGGTCTGAGGCATACTCTCCATTTTCCCCCACCAATTGGATATGTCATGCAATACATCTCTGTAGGCATTCATATCACTGTGCATAATCCACTCTGGGAATTCAGCCTCAGCATGCGCAGCCAATAGCTCCCATAAACGTAATTTGTCGCGCATACCTTCAGCACTATGCACGTGCCCTAACCAAGGCTGGTCTTTTAACTCGTCGGTTTTGCCATACCACATTGCGTGGCATTGAGTGATGCCATCAATCGCCGTGCGAATATGCTTTTCAGACCAATCAGACACATCATCTGCGCTATCCATTAACACCATATCTTTCAGATGCTCTTCAACGATGATGAATATTTCGCGATTTTTGTCTTCAAATGTTCCGTAAATTTTCGGCACACTAGCAGTAAAACGTTCATCTGTTTGGCTAAGCACCGCTAATTCTTTACTGTCACAACCTTTAAAACCGGTGGTTTCTTTGTGCTGGCTGTATTCTGTAGCTAGACGAGAATCACACATAGCCGCCATATTGTTGAACATGTTCACCACTTCTCCCGAAGTGGGCTTAGACTTAACCATCACATCAACTGTTTGCACACCGTGGGTATCAGACTCGTACTCCAGCACATAGGGGAAATGGCCAATGACTTTATTCGACTTCTCACCTGTCATCTGGGTAATAATACTAGTTTCCATTCCTTGGGATTCAATCGCCTTAGCACTTAGCACTTTGATGCTCGGGTCATCCAACTGCTTTTGCATCATCTGTTCAAAGAAGCTTTCATTCAAATCGCCTAGCTTCAAATATTCTACAGGGCGGTTTCTGCCTAGTTTTTCATGTGCCTTGGCAAAGTGACCAGCGGCAATCGCAGACAAAGTAGAAATATCTAAGGACAAGCAATATCCAGCGATGATTTCTGCAAGCTTATGGGCATTACCTACACCTGCGCAGCCGATCATTTTCAACAATTCCTTTTGCTGAGGTAACCAAGTACCACCACCCACTGTTCCCACAATCATACTGGGCATCATCATACTGACATAGAGGCCTTCAGGAACGCGCTCCATATTAAGCTGTGCTATGGAGCATTCGTGTACACAGGCAATATCTTGACCGAGAGCGGCAAACATTGCGCCAATAACATTGGCTACATTGATGTTAAAGCCCACCATGCCGGCCTGAGTGCTACCATTCACAAAACCTTGATAGGATTCATATAGCTGGTCAACATCAACTTTCAGCACTCTTTCGCACTGCGTTTTGGTCAAGATGGCTTCAGCCATAACGCGAATACCGCGCCCTTTGATAAAGCTCTGGTAAGTAACCTTTTTATCATTCGACAAATTGGCTTCAATAATAAAATTGTCAAAGTGAATCTCAGAATACTGCTCCATTTGCTTGAGTATCCACTTGCACGCATGCCAGGTACAGGTCGTCGTCATATTTTGACCTGCGGCATCGCCAGTCTCAAATACAAAATGAACGTGTACATTTTTGCCAAAAATATGAGGTTCTACGGCCTGTAGATTGGCATAGTTAGAATACTTCTGAGTTTCGCGGCGAATCTCGTAAAAGTGCGCGCTCACCCAGTCTGCAAAGAATGCCGCTGAATTCATATCACTCAAAACAAACAAAGGGACGCGCAACATACGTTGACCCAGCACCCGTGTTTTCACACCACCGGAGCAGGTTAACGCCGTAGCACCACGTGTAGCAGAGGCTACTAAGGCACCTTCGGAGGTAGCTAGTGGTGCATAAATCATGCCCTGTGCGTGTTCTCCATGGAACAACAAAGGACCTGCCGCTCCCACCGGAATTTCAATAGAGCCAATAAAGGCTTCTACATTGCTCGTCAGCTGTTGCGGATCAAAGCGGGTATCTTCTACATACTTCAGTTTTGAAGGCGTGTTCTCGCGCAAAAACGCTAAGCGTTCTTGTCGTGCTTTTTCAGTATACAGGCCACGTCCAGGGATACGCGGGACTGCGTTGTGGTGTAGTTCTTCCACCTTTGCTACAGGCTTAAAGCCAGGCTGAGAGTGATAAATCAATTTCCAGAGTAGTGGCGATGCTTGATCTAAGTCAATATTGTCTAACCAAACATTGGTATTACGGGCATCTTCTAAAACAACTTGCTCAGTAATGCGTAAATCAATCTGCCCTAGGCACTCTTCCCCAGCCCAGGCCATACAGCCATCGAGTTCATCACCCATGCGTAGCTCTGAGCGTTCCGATTGATCGACATTGATACTCAAACCCAGCTTAGAAACCTCAAAAACAGGAAAGCGTTTACGCCCATTTTCTAAAAGCACTTCTAGATATACATCACCCGATGATGCTTGGTAACACTTATTACCACGCTTGTCTGCTACACGCATTTGATCGTCCTGTTATTTTTTGTTTTATACAAAGGTAGTTTTATAACTAAGTCATTGTAGGCACAGAGAATTTGACACTGGCTATCTAAATTTATGCCAATAAGCTGAAGCTAACACCGCGCTCAATTAATGCCGCCGCTATTACCGTAAAATAGCCAACAAGCATCGCAAGGCCACAAAAGGCTTCGTTCTTTTCACGCCCTTTCAAAGTCGGCGCTTTAATAAATTTTAGCAAGCTCACGACAGCCAATGCATAAGCTACAGCCAATACCAGAAAACCAATAACAAAATTACCGCTATACATCTGATAACACAAAGCACCTTGAATTAAGCCTGTCATTAGCAGTAAAACGGCTACTACCCAAGCAGAACCCTGAGTACCAAAGATTTTTGAATAAGAATCGACCGTCTCTCGCTCCTCTTCTGGCCCGCGAGTTTTGCGTACAATTTCAGCAGTGAAACCACCAACAAAGGCAAAACACAACATAAATAGTATAGGTGTCGTCAGATTAACCGAAGGTGCTGCTAATTGTGCTAACCACCACATAATCATGGGCGTTACCAACATATGACTAAATGCATACAGTGTTAGGCGTTTTTCTAGCCACTCACCACAGAAAAATTCAACCCCCATCAGACAAGTCCAAACAAAGGCAATACCCCACGCCATACTCACATGAGCAACGCCTTGGTCTAACCATAAGGAGAACAGCAACTGTGCAATAATGCTAACAAGCGCTAAGCCTTTAAGGTGCTTTAGGGTAATCATTCCGCTCTGTAAAACCCGTTGCGGATGGTTCATGCAATCAAGTTCGTAATCTTTATGCTCATCAAAAACACGTAGCACTAAGAAATAAGACAAGGCCAAAAGACAGGCTAGGATATCCAATAAGTTAAAATTAACCGGCGCTTCACTGGCCGAATAACGTGCGACAGCCGCTGCGGTCAAATACAAAGAGAAGAAGGCAATGGCATGTGCTAAAGGGAAGCGCTCATCACTCCAAGCCATAATGCGTTTAAAAAGTGAATCACTCAAGCTCAGGTTAGTGTCTGTCATTATCGTAATGCCTTATATATTTTAACTACTTGTTTTTTTAGGAAGTATAGCTAAGTCTTTGAAAAATAAGTATGCCTTGTGGTGCCATTTTGGCGCTGATACTTATAAATACGACAAGCAATAATGATTGACGAGAAAGATTGCCTGAAATTGACACTGAGCGTATGCTCGAAGCACACACAAATAGATAAGTATGGAGATTAACCATGGCCAACACGATTACTGTTGCCGATTACATGATCAAAAAGCTGATCACACTAAAGCCCGAGATGGATATCTCGGAAGCTATTGAACTATTTCTCAAGCACAAAATTTCAGGGGCTCCCGTGGTCAATGATACAGGTGAGATTATTGGCTTATTCTCTGAGGCTGACTGCATATCCAGTTATCTATCTTGTGCCTATAACGAAAATTCTGGTGGCTGTGGGCGGGTAAAAGACACCATGACCACCGACCTCACCACAGTCGACGCCAATGATGACATTATCAATGTGGCACAGGTTTTTAACGAAAATCATCGCCGCCGTATTCCTGTGTTGAAAGGCGGTAAATTAGTTGGGCAAATCAGTCGCCACGACGTACTTAAAGCCATTCATGATAATGGCTGGGCCTAGAGGGATACTCTGCGGGTAGGCTCTAGCAGTCTATCCGCATTAAGAAGTAACCTCATGACTTAAGGCTGAGCTCACCATCTTTGCTGTCACATCCACTATGGGTACGACCCTTTCGTAACTCATTCTCGTCGGTCCGATCACCCCCAGCACCCCCATTGCCTCACCTTCGACGTTATAGGGCGCTGTAATCACACTACAATCCCCCAGTGGCTCATAGCCAGACTCATGGCCAATATAGATCTGCACCCCATCTCCATTTGCACAGCTATCGAGTAAATGAGCTATATCGCGTTTTTCACTAAAAGCATCAAATAGACGTTTAAGCTGCCCCATATCACTCATACCTGCACCACCAATCAGATTGCTTTGCCCTTCAACGAGCAAGCCCTCCGCCGCGCTATCAACCCCTTCTATCTGCCCCGTCACCTTCACCACCAGCTCCATAAGCTGGTTAACCTCAGACTGGGTATTGAGTAATTCCTGATGAATACTGCGACACATATCTTTGATGTTTTTACCCGAAAAGTTGCTATTGAGGTAATTCGCCGCCTGCTCTAACTCTTTGCGCTCATAGCGGCGTTCAGTATTAATAATACGGTTTTGCACCTCTTGGCTATTGACGACCAAAATTGCTAATATTTGATGCCCATCAAGCGGTAGAAATTCAATTTGCCGCAGACTGACACTCTCCTGCTTAGATACCATCACCACACCAGCCATCTGAGTCATATTCGACAATAAGCTAGAGGCTCGTTGCACCACCTGCTGCGCCCCCCCCTTACCTGCTTCACAAGCCAACTCTGTTTGGATTTCCTGCTGCATAGGCTGCTGTACTGGCTGGGTGTGGAGCATGGTATCAACATAAAAACGATAACCCGCCTCTGTAGGCACCCGTCCCGCCGAAGTATGTGGCGAGCGAATAAGGCCATGATCTTCCAATTGTTTCATCACATTGCGGATCGTCGCGGAACTCACCGCCAAAGCCTTGTCTTCTGACAAGGTTTTAGAGCCCACCGGCTGACCATCTTCAATATAACGCTCAACCAAGCTTTTCATGAGCTGCTGGGAACGGGTATTTAAATCAATATTCATTTATTTAAGACCGAGAGAGATTCTGACTTCAATATAACTCAAATCGGTTGTTCTGCTAACA
This sequence comes from uncultured Gammaproteobacteria bacterium, assembly GCA_964495705.1. Classification (GTDB taxonomy): domain Bacteria; phylum Pseudomonadota; class Gammaproteobacteria; order HTCC5015; family HTCC5015; genus CAZBWS01. The sequence continues at coordinate 50,751 of CAZBWS010000004.1, read as the reverse complement.
AGGCAATTACGTTAAAATTGCGACTCGTTTAAATTAGGTAGTGCGAATGTCCCTCTCTGGAGCAAATATCAAGGCCCGCGAAAGCGTGGCAGTTATGGTTGACCACATACAAGTGGGCGGCGGCGCCCCTGTACGCGTGCAGTCCATGACCAATACCGATACTGTCGACGTCATCCGCACTGCGGCGCAAATTGCCGAACTGGCCAAGGCGGGATCAGAAATGGTGCGCATCACCGTGAATAACGACGAAGCCGCCGCTGCTGTACCATTGATTCGTGAACAGCTCGACAAAATGGGTTGCGATACACCCATCATTGGCGACTTCCACTTCAACGGCCACCGCCTGCTGAAGAACCATCCCGAGTGCGCCAAGACCCTGGCAAAATACCGCATCAACCCAGGCAATGTCGGCAGTGGTAAAAAGCGCGACGAGCGCTTCACCGACATGATTGAAATTGCCATCAAGTACAACAAGCCCGTGCGCATTGGCGTCAACCTAGGCAGCTTAGACCAAGACCTACTCGCCGAAGAGCTAGATCGCAACCAGCTACTGGACGAGCCCCTAGACGTGCGTATTGTCACCCGCAACGCCGTGGTCCGTTCTGCGCTAGAGAGCGGCAAACTGGCAGAAGAAGTCGGTCTACCGAAAAGCCAAATCATCGTTTCGGTCAAAACCTCCGGCGTGCAAGACTTACTTGCAGTGTATCAAGACCTCGCCGACAAATGCGACTATGCCCTACACCTAGGCCTCACTGAAGCCGGCATGGGTGACAAGGGTATAGTTAAGTCTACGGCAGGTCTTGCCGTGTTGCTCAATCAAGGCATCGGCGACACCATCCGCATATCTCTGACTCCCGAACCCGGCGGCTCACGGACGAAAGAAGTCGTCATCGGCCAAGAAATTCTACAAGCCCTGGAGCTGCGCAACTTTACCCCTGCCGTCGTCGCCTGCCCTGGCTGTGGGCGCACCACTAGCACCTATTTCCAAGAGCTCGCACAGAAAATTCAAAACTACATGCGCGAATCCATGCCTGTATGGCAAGAGGACTACCCGGGTGTAGAAGGCATGACCGTGGCAGTGATGGGCTGCGTGGTAAATGGCCCAGGTGAATCTAAAAGCGCCGACATCGGCATCTCTTTACCGGGTACCGGGGAAGGAAAAGCTGCACCGGTATTTGTCGATGGCAAGAAGCATGTGACGCTAAAGGGAGATAGGATTGCTGAGGAGTTTACAGAGTTGTTGAAAGAGTATGTTGCTGGGCGGTTTGGGAATTAATAGTGATACCTACAAGCAATAACCGTTAAATTAGCATCATCAACCGCGTATACCAAACGGTTAGTATCGTCTATTCGCCTAGACCAAAAACCCGAGAGGTTCTCTTTCAATGGCTCTGGCTTGCCGATGCCTTCAAAGGGTGTACGTTTACAATCTAGAATAAGCTTGTTGATACGCTTAAGCGTTTTTCTATCCTGCCCCTGCCAATATAAATAGTCACCCCAAGCCTCGTCAGTCCATACGAGTAAGAGATTACTCATCAATTAAATCTCTAGCTGTGACCTTGCCTTGACTAAATTGCTCAATAGATTTCGCTAAATGTTCAGCATTGGCAGGAGACCTTAATAAATACACGGTTTCCATTAAGCTATTGTAAAAGTCCAAAGACATTACAACTGCATCTTCAGAATCACGGCGACTAATAATAGTAGTATCTGCGTCATTAACCACAGAATCTAAAACGGCTTTAAGGCTATTACGCGCTTCAGTAAACGATACAATTCGCATAAACACTCCAACATGTACAACAATTAAGACAAGTATAATTCAGATAATAGAGTTGTACAACATATGAGACATATCCTACAACTCCAACACCACCCACTCCCCAGCCTGAACATCCTTCTTCACAAGCGTCTTGGCAAAGGGCTTCGGCAACACTACCTTCAGCTCGTCAACTACATCCACATCACCCAGCCCAAAATGCGCCTCAGCAGCATTTTGTGAAAGGTAATTGCTACCTATTTTTATTTCACGCATTTGTGTCTTGCCGCCCGTAGTGACATAAACACGTGCGCCTGCCATATGCGGATTACCTGCAGGACCTTTAATTTTCACGCCAACGAAATTCTTCTGACCCTGCTCTACACTCTGGTTCATATACAACAAGGTCGGCTTAGCTAACTGTTGGACCAGTAAGTCAACATCACCATCACGATCAAAGTCCGTACAACTAATCGTGCGACCTTCGTCTTCAGTTAAACCCAACTCCAACGCCCTATCCGCATAGCGACCATTGCCGTCATTCATAAATAAACGTGGGGCTTGGTGAGTGAAAAGTCCTGCCATATCAATCCACGCCGGGTGATCATCGTACAAATAGCCATTTACATGCAATATATCTAGATGGCCGTCGTTATTGAAGTCTGCAAAACAACTAGCCCAGCCCCAGCCGCCGTCGCGTACACCGACTTCTTCGGTGGCGTCTTCAAAGCTGCCATCGCCTTTATTGCGATACAGGCGATTACCAGAGCCACCCCACATGCTTAAGTTATTCGCAATCATTTTCGGTTTGACATCGTAAACCCCCGTGACAAACCAGTCTAAATCACCATCGTTGTCATAATCTGCCACAGCAGACCCCATGCCATTTTCATCAGTGATCACATTAGGGCTTGTGGCATTAACAAAACGTTTACCCTGTTCATTAATAAAGTATTGAGTGGTTTCAAAATCACTGGTGTATAGCAGGTCTACCCAACCATCATTATTAATATCAGCAAAGGTCGGAGTAAAACTCCAATCGATACCTGACCAAGAACCATTGACCTGCATTTTATGGTTAGCCGCTTTAAACACTCCTTTGCCTTGGTTCTCCCATAGATGCACTTCCTCTTCTTGATTAGTCATCATGCGATGCCAATGTCCTACGGCCAAATCTAAATCACCATCTTGATCGTAATCCGCAAAGGCGCTAGAAAAACTATTGCGATTAAATATAAGACCACTGGCCTTGGTCATATTCTCAAATTCCCCATGGCCTAGATTTCTCCATAAAGAATAAGGCGCTGGAGTTTGGCCGCCGCCGTCGATATTTAAGCTAGAGCGCTTAACCGCGCCGCCAATTAACAGGTCATCTAAACCATCACCATCGACATCAGCAAATGTTGCGCCATTGCTCATCAGCCCCGTTACATCAATACCGCTCTGGGCTGTACCATCGGAAAATTTGCCGTGGCCTTGGTTGATGTATAGCTTGCTTTCACCTAAATCACCGCCGACTAAAAACACATCCGGCAAGCCATCCCCATTCACATCTCCCGTCGCTACGCCCCCCGTCATGGTTAAATGCATATTGCTGGTAATGAGTCGAGTCAACTTCGGATCATTGGGCTTAGCATCTAAGGGCAGGTCCGGACGTGATGGAATAAATCGGTGCTGTATACCCGCCAGTTTAGCCTGCTCTATAAACAAGGGGCTTAGATTGACCGTGTTTTCATCCTGAACGCCAGGCTCGCCTTTTAGCTGTGCTTGTAATAGCTGCATGGTCTGTGGTTCGGTGCCATCTAATAACCATGGTGCTAGACATTCTGCGTCTTCAACACAACGATCTGTCAACGCCTCCAAAAAAGCGGCTATATCTTCCAGTTCTTGTGCGGTGTAATTTAGTTGAGGTAAATCCCCCGTCTTCTTAGCCGCTTGCAGGGCATATTCGGTATTTTTCCTAATATAAGGATGCTCCACAGGCTGCTCCTTATATTGAGCTAAATGCTGCAGTTTATAATCGTAATCTTGTATAGCCTGCTCAGGGTTAACATGATGATTTAACATAGCGTATAAGTCATCATAGGCACCATCGTGACCATAAGGGCCAGTTGCCGTCACATTCAACAAAGTCGGTGTACGAAAGCGAAATTTATCATCGCTAGCTCGCGTTACCCGCTTGCGACCATAGTCATTTTTGAGTTTGTCCTTTCCATGGCCAAACTGGGGTATCGCTAAATTATAATAAGCCTCATCACTAAAAAAATCTCCTGAGTGACAACTTGCACAACTTTGCCCAGCACCTTGTTTAACTTGATAAAACAATAAGGCGCCCTGTTTTTGTTGTTCATCCAATGCCGATAGCTTGCCAGTAATATAGTCTTGCCAAGGGTTGGATATAAAATTTTGCGAACGCTGATAAGCAGCTAAAGCTTCAGAGACATTCGCAAAAGTAATCAACTCATTGGCTCCAGCTTTAGGCTGTTGAAATACTTGCTTAAACTCATCTAACCAAACACTTTCTTGGCGTAAATTGTTTTCTACAGATTCGCGCACCTCATCATTATGAAAATGATTTTTTGCAAAGCCAAGCATTTCCTGCCCTGATGTTACAGGGAAACGACTTTGTGCAAACAATAGATCTTGTCGCGCTTGAGGATCGGTCGTTGCAAAGAAGCTATCGGGGGTAACAATACCTCCTCCGTCATAGGACTCCCCCGCAGCATCTAACTCCATACGCACACGGCCATCCCAGAAAAGCGCTTTTTGATAATAGCCGCTATTAAAGGTTGAAGGAGAATTACGCGGTACATTGGGGCCATCGTCTTGACTGTGAGAGTGGCTTGCGACTTTTTGTTTATCCAGCTTACGACCTGGACCTAACAGCGTAGGCATCACAGCATCAATACCAATTGGCAAACTCAAATCATCGCCACCTCCAAGCTGTGGGTGATGGCAACTCACACAGGCTACATCGCCGTTACCACTTAAACTTGTTGAGAAAAACAGCTTTTTACCCAACTGAGATAAAGGGGTATTGATATCAGGTATGGCAATTTTACTGCGAGGTTGCCCCTGTAAGTCATGTTCAGTAATCACTTGCTGCAACTGATCGTCTAGACTTTGTTGGGACTGGCAAGCGGATAAAGTAATAACAACACAGAGAATAACGTATAGCCATTGCGCTTTGGATTTAATAGACAACACAGCAACACCAATTTAGCTTAATAATTATGCTTATATACTAACCTGATTAAAGCAACTGAGACTAGTAGCTGCGAGGCTCTATTTCTAAGGTAACAGAAAACATATCCAACACAGTTTTCTGTATTTCCTGAGCCAATGCTAATAGCTGCTGACCATTGCCAGAGCCACGATTGACCAGTACGAGGGCCTGCTTGTCGTGCACGCCAACACCGTCGCGAGTACAGCCTTTAAAACCGGCCTGTTCAACTAGCCAGCCCGCCGCTAACTTCGCCCTTCCCTCAAGCGCAGGATAACAGGGCATATGCGGATAGCGCGCTAGAAGGCTGTCTGCATGGCTTTGGTCAACCACTGGATTTTTAAAGAAGCTGCCCGCATTTCCAAGCACTGCAGGGTCGGGTAACTTACTGCTGCGTACCTCACAAACTACATCGCTCAACAACTGCGCCGTCAGCGGCTGCTGCTTAGCATCAATCCGTTCTTGTAGAGCGCCATATTGAACTTTCAAATTTTCTTTTCTGCTCAACAATAAATCGACACTTACAATCGCATACTGATCCTTTAGCTCTCCCTTAAAACAGCTATCTCTATAAGCAAAATCACAATCAGCGTGGCTAAAGTGGTGTATATCTCCTGTCGTTAACTGCATAGCACTCAAGCTGTGAAATACATCTTTGAGCTCAACGCCATAAGCACCTATGTTTTGAATAGGCGCTGCACCAATATTGCCGGGAATGAGGGATAGGTTTTCCAAGTTATAGGCTTTTTGCTGTAAGGACCATTGCACCAGCTGATGCCAGTTCTCCCCTGCTTGAGCATGCAATAGCAACTTATCCTCATTAGCTTGTAAGGTTTTACCTCGCAAAGCCAAGTAGATAGCTAGGCCCGCAAAGCCCTGGGTCAGAACAATATTACTTCCGCCACCTAGTAGTAGTATTTTCAGCTTATTCTGCTGAGCAAAGGCAGTGGCTTCACGCAGCTGCGCTAAATCCTCTACGCGCATAAAAAAACGCGCCTCAACATCAAAGCCTAACGTGTTGAAGGCCCTGAGTGAAACGCGCTCTTGAATATGCATTTTCAGTTTAAAAGAAACGGTTTTGACTGATATGTTGCCAAGCCTTCATAGCAGATTTTTCTATGCCCATTTGCACGGCCATACCAAAACGCTCTTGAATAGACTTCTTCTCGATATATTCAATTTCGTAAACATCTGCTGCTTCACAAGCGGCACTAAGATACTCATCACTGGTCATTAACACGTCTGCTAACTTATGGTCCATCGCACGGCGACCAAACCAAACATCACCCGTAGCAACTTCCGCTATATTAATAACTGGGCGGTTTTCAGTTACAAAATCCTTAAATAATTCATGGGTATCTTCAATATCTTCACGAAATTTTTCACGTCCTTTATCCGTATTCTCACCCAGCATAGTTAAGGTGCGCTTGTGCTCACCTGCAGTAATCATTTCATAGTCCACATCATTCTTTTTAAGAATTTTATGAAAATTCGGAATCTGTGCAACAACGCCGATAGAACCTAAGATAGCAAAGGGAGCAGCGATAATTTTATCCGCCACACAAGCCATCATATAGCCACCACTAGCGGCAACCATGTCTACACATATAGTCAGAGGAACCCCCTTTTGTTTAATGCGCTGTAACTGGGAGGAAGCCAAGCCATAGGAGTGCACCATACCACCGCCACTTTCTAAGCGAACAACTACTTCATCCTGCTTATCAGCCAAGGTCAGTACCGACGTAATTTCTTCGCGCATCAGATGTACATCAGATGCCTTAATATCACCATCGAAATCAAGTACATAGATGCGCTTACGACGCTGCTCTTCTGGTTTATCAGTCTCAGAAGCGTTTTTAGATTTTTCCTTAACAGACTTTTTATCGGCCTTGGCCTTCGCCTTGTCGTCAGCTTTTTGCTTTTTCTGTTGTTGCTTTAACTCTTCCTCACTCAACAAGCTTTCGTTCAAGCCATCCTTATAGGCCTTGAGCTGGTCGTTCATAAAGCGAGCTTCAATACTACCGTGCTTCTTAGGCTTGTCTCCACGACTAGCCAACAAACCACCCACCAATATAAGAATAGCCACAACAACGGTGACTACTTTCAATAAAAACAAACCGTAATCGGTAAAAAACTCTGCCATTTAAGACTCCAAAACGTGAGGCCGAAGCATAGCAGATTTTGTGCCTAGACAGGCAAGACTTTGCACTTAGAGGTCACTTTCTCTGTAAGGTTTTAAGTTTTTTCTGAGCCTTATCCACTGCATCTTTCAATGCCTTTTGGCGAGCAAAATAAGATTCCTTTAAATAACGGCTACCCCTATTGGTATTTTGCCATTCACCATCAACAGGGTTTTTTCCCTCTTTCTGGCGTTGTTGCGCCGCATCAAGCTTTACTTTAGCTTGTCCTATCGTTTTCCTGTGCTGCTCTGCCTGTTGCTTTCGATAATCCGCTTGTTGAGTCAGCTTGCGTTCGTATTGCTGGCGCTGATGACTTTTATCACCAAGTGTGTTCAAACTTGGTTTAGATTCTACTTCGAAGCTTTCTGCGTTTTGATCAACTGGAGCGACATCAGTAAAGCTAGGCACACCATTTTCATCTACCACTTTATACAGTGTACTGGTTTCTGGCTCTTCAGGTATAGCAACTGCTGCTTCTGGTTTACGCTCTTGAGTAGAGCGCACAATATCTTGCCAACTTTGTTGCCCACTAGGTTCCGCGACAGCCAGTACGCTAAATACCAGTAAAATTGCACTCAAGTAAATTATCCGCATATATACTCCATTGTTAGATCTTCATAATGTCAGCATAATGCTTAATGCAGCAATAAAAAAGACAAAAATGAATAGGCTAAGGCACTGACAGGCTTGTGCCATTTTAGTACTATAGAACACTACTTTCTGAGCACTATTTATGAATCAGTACAAAACCATTGGCCTCACCCGCAATATTCATGCGGATATGGGCGATACATTACAAAAGCTTTATGAACACTTGCTCGCCAAGGGTTATGCTGTTGTATTGGGGCGCAGTTGTGACGGCTGGGTCAAGGGTGATATTGCGCAATACCACGCATTAGATGATTTTTCTGAGCAAGTCGACCTCGTCATTGTGCTTGGTGGCGATGGCACCCTACTCACCGCAGCACGCGCATTGAGTGAAAAAAATGTTCCTATCATTGGCATTAATCTAGGGCGATTAGGCTTCTTGGTTGATGTGTCCACGCAAGGAACCATGCTAGAACAAGTGGATGCTATTTTGGCTGGTGACTGCCATGAAGAAGAGCGTTTTTTACTCGAAGGCAAGGTAATACGTGATGGCCAATGTATTGTCACTGAGTGTGCACTCAATGATGTGATTTTACACAACCGCAAAGAAGTACGCATGATTGAGTACTCAGTTTCAATTGATGGGCGCCACGTTAACCACGACCGTGCAGATGGCCTGATTGTTGCCACACCTACGGGGTCAACGGCCTATGCCCTCTCTAGCGGTGGACCTATTTTATATCCGACTTTACAAGCCATCTCACTAGTACCTATTTGCCCACACACCTTAAGTCACCGCCCACTGGTGGTGAATGCGGATAGCTCTATTAGCTTACATATTGACCCCCATTGCGGCGTTACCGCTCAAGTCACCTTTGACGGGCAGGCTAATCAGGAGTTAATCGCAGGAGATCGAGTAGAGATTCAACGCAAAGCTAAGGGCATTAAATTACTACACCCCAAAGACTATGATTTTTATAGTGTTTTACGCGCCAAGCTACGTTGGGGCGACAAGCTCACGCGCTAACGACACAATTATGCTGACACAACTTCATATTAAAAACTTTGCCATTATTGAGCAGCTAGACCTAGATATACTAGCGGGCATGACTTCCATGACCGGAGAAACAGGCGCGGGTAAATCTATTTTACTTGACGCACTAGGCTTAGTATTAGGTGACCGAGCGGAGGCGGGTAATGTTCGCCACGGCTGCGACAAGGCTGATATTAGCGCTAGCTTTGACCTCGGCGCCCTGCCTGAGCTCAACAGTCAGCTAGACGGGCTAGACTTAGACAGCGAACAAGAATGTATCATTCGCCGCGTTGTCACCAGCGAGGGGCGCTCCAAAGGCTATTTGAATGGCAGCCCAGTCACACTGCAAATACTACGCGATATCGGCAAACAATTAGTCGACATTCATGGCCAACATGAACACCAGTCGCTACTTAAAAAAGATATCCAACGTCAACGCCTAGATGATTACGGCAATCATAAAGAACTTCTTTGCGAATGCCTCTCCGCCCACCGAGCCTGCAAACTAGCACAGCAGCAATATGAGCAATTGCGCAGTGCCGAACAACAGCGCAATGAACGCCTAGACTTACTCAACTTCCAAGCAAGAGAACTAGAGCAACTCAATTTGCAAGCAGGTGAATGGCACAGCATTAATGAGGAGCACAACCGACTAGCGAATGCAGAAAAATTGCTCACCACGGCACAAACCGCACTGCAAATACTCAGTGAGTTGGACGAGCAAAGCCTAAGCCACCAACTTGGACAACAACTGCACGCCATTGAACAACTTAGCCAGCTAGACTCTAGTCTGAAAAACATTACGGAAAGCCTTAACACGGCCCTAATACACACAGAGGAAGCTGGATCGGCACTGCGTAGCTATGCGGATAGCTTGGATATGGATCCAACTCGCCTGCAATATTTAGAAACACGTATGGGAGACATTCACAGTCTATCGCGCAAACACCAAATGGAGCCTGAAGCGCTGTTAACGCTGCAGCAAAATATACTTGAAGAGTTGCAACAACTTGAAAATGCTGATGCTACCTTGACAGAACTACTGGCCAAGCTTGACTCCACACAAGCGGCTTACCAAACGTCAGCCGAGCAATTACACCAGTTGCGTACCAATACAGCGCAAGGCCTATCCGCATTAGTCAGCGAAGCGATGCAAGGCCTGGGTATGGACGGTGGCCGCTTCCAAATTGAAGTCCTCCACGATGACAGCTCATTTAACAGCCACGGCCAAGATAAAATTGAATTCATGGTCAGCACCAACCCGGGCCAACCTCTCAAGGCATTGAGTAAAGTCGCTTCAGGCGGTGAGCTTTCACGCATCAGCTTAGCCATTCAAATGATCACTGCCAGCTGCGAAAAAGTACCCACATTGATTTTTGATGAAGTCGACACAGGTATTGGCGGCGGCGTTGCCGAAGTCGTAGGCAAACACTTGCGCAGCTTAGGCGTTGAGCGCCAAGTGATGTGTGTCACCCACCTCCCCCAAGTCGCAGCACAAGCTCACCAACACTTAAAAGTTGCCAAGCAAAAGGGCCAAGACATTACAACCACAAGTATTAAAGTACTCAACGACAAGGACCGTATTGATGAGGTAGCACGCATGTTAGGGGGCATAGAAATGACTGAGCAAACTATCAAACACGCAGAAGAGATGATTCAACGCGCAACCATTTAAGCAAAAAAAAGCCCACAAATGTGGGCTTTCTTAAGATCTATAATACTCTACTTTCGACATTCTTCATTATCGCACAGGCCATAGAGAATCATACTGTGGTCAGTCATCTGAAATCCCTTTTCCTCAGCGATGGAGTGCTGTCTCTCCTCAATAACTTCATCAAAAAATTCAACAACTTTCCCACACTTCATACACACCAAGTGGTCATGGTGCTCACCATCATTGATTTCAAAAACGGCTTGTCCACCTTCAAAGTGGTGGCGCTCAACGAGGCCAGCAGCTTCAAACTGAGTCAGCACACGATAAACAGTTGCCAAGCCAATATCATCATTGGCAGCAATTAGCGTTCGATAAATATCTTCCGCACTTAAATGGCGTTGCGTTGAACTTTCTAGAATTTCCAGAATCTTCATACGCGGCAATGTTATTTTTAAACCGGCCTTTTTCAGGTCACTAGATTGCACAATTAATCTCCCTAATGGTGCGTTGAGAATGCTATTATCGCACATATTCTTTATACAACCGAATTAATACTCATGCTAAAACGCAGCTCACTACTAATCAGTCTCACATTATTTATCACCTCTTGTGCCCTTATCCCCAGTGCCCACCGCATTGAAATCACCCAAGGCAGTGTTATTGAGCAAGAATCTATCGATAAACTCGAACTGGGCATGACCGAAGAACAAGTCAAATTTGTAATGGGCAGCCCTTCTATTCAAGACATTTTCCACCCCAATCGCTGGGACTATATCCATTATGTAGACCGTCAACGTGAAGAGCTGATCAACCAGCAAATGACCCTAATCTTTAAAGATGGCCTGCTAACAGGGGCTAAGAGTAAAGACTTTGATGTTGCTAATTTGCAAGCCCCTGCTCTCGCACCGACACCCCAAACCGCACCAGAACCGGCTATTGTTGCTATTAGCGACCTAGGCAACAGCATAGAGCAAGAACCTGTTTATATAGAAAAGCCAGTACAGGCCCCTAGCGATGAAGAGCGCGTTAGCGCCAGCGTACAGAACTGGGCTAGCGCTTGGTCAGAGCAAGATATAGACGCCTATGTCGATAGCTATGTCGCTAACTATACAACGGGAAATAGCCATAGCACTTGGGTGAAACAGCGCAAAAATAAGCTAACACGCCCCAAGTCAATAGACATTGACATTGAGAATTTAGACGTCATGCTACTGGATGAAAACACCGCACGAGCAGAGTTTGAGCAAAGCTATCGCTCTAACACTTACCAAGACAAGGTGATTAAGCAGCTAACCCTAGTCCAGCAAAATGGCAGCTGGAAAATCAGCGCCGAAGCAACGCTTAGAAAACTGCAGTAAATTTAACGGCCTTATAAAAATACCCGCTTATGCGGGCATTTTTATTTGTGAACTGAATATTCTCCAAGGCCCATGAGGATAGCCTGTAAATACTACTTCTGCGCAGCCTTCTTTTCTTTCTGTTTAGCCAAACGGTTAATACGCGCTTGTTTAGGGTCGATAATAAGCTCACGATAGATCTCTACACGATCACCATCACGCAATGTATCGCTGAGTTTTTTCTGTACACTGAAAACCCCTACCTTACTCTTACTCAAATCGATTTCGGGGAACTTCCTAAGGATTCCAGAGCTTTCAATCATTTCTTCAATGCTGGCATCTACAGCCACATCCACAGGAATAATCAATTGTTCTTGAAGAGTAGCGAAGGCCACCTCCACGCGCATAATATTACTTTCGTTATCCACTTTTATTACTTCCTAAGGTTTGATTGGCTCGCAGCACAAAGGCATCGACCATAGAACCTGCTATTTGATCAAAGACCTTAGCGAAGCTCGCACGAAACACGGGGTTATCAAACTCAAAATTCAAATTTAAACTAATTTTACAGGCTTCTGGCCCCAGCGGTTCAAATTCCCACAAGCCTTCTAATTGAGTAAAGGGGCCATCGACCAACTGCATTTGAATACTCCGACCTTCAATCAACTGATTGCGCGTCGTGAACGTTTTATTAATCCCCCCCTTGGCAATAGCAACCGTAGCCAACATACCACTATCGGTATGCTCGTGAACTTCACTAGCATCACACCACGGCAAAAAATCAGGGTAATTGCCCACTGCATTCACTAGCTCGTACATGTGCTGAGGAGAGTGTACAACTAATGCAGATCGACTAATATTGGGCATGGTTTAGCCCCAGCCAAACCAGACAGACAATGCATTGCCAAGGCCGGTCACATGTACAAAAATCACGAATGCGGCTACGGGGGCTACATTTCGAATAAGGAAGTACCATGTTTTGAATAGGGCTTTAGGTAAGTCATTCATTTCTTCTTCAACAAACTCGGGTTTCATCATAAAGCCCACAAAATAAGCCATTAATGCACCACCCAGAGGCAACATAACATTGGAAGTGGTGAAATCAACCATTGAGAAAAAGCTCTGATTTTCAATTAACATATAGATTTTATCACCCACTTTAGGCGCAATAGTAAGGCTTGCATCAGACCAAATGCTAAATGAGAAAACCGTACCCAAACCCAGCAACCAAATCACAAAGCCGCTTAAGCGAGCTGCATGAGTGCGTTCATAAGAGCGATGCTCTACTAGCCAAGAAACCACTGGCTCTAAGAGTGAAATAGCCGAAGTTAAGGCAGCGACAAATAACAATACGAAAAATAGTGTACCAACAAAGGTTCCACCTTCGATTTGACCAAACACCTGCGGTAAAGCTTTAAAAACTAATGAAGGGCCCGAACTGGCCTCCAAACCAGGAATAGCAAATACCAAGGGGAAAATGGCCAAACCAGAAATTAGCGCAACCGCAGTATCTGCACCCACAATTGCTAGAGAGGTTTTAGCAATAGAGGCTTCTTTAGGCAGATATGCGCCGTACATTAAGATTGCCCCCATCCCCAAGCTCAGTGAGAAAAAAGCTTGCCCCATAGCGTCTGCCACCACACCTACAGAAATTTTACTGAAGTCCACATCAAATAAATAACTCAGCGCCTTATCCGCATCTCCCTGGGAAAAGGAAATTCCAACGAGGACTAATAACAACAGAAATAACATGGGCATTAACAACTTGATCATCTTCTCCAGACCACCTGTCACCCCTTTGGATACAATCACCACAACAGTGGTCATAAAAACTGTATGCCAAGCCAAAGTACGCTCTGCGTCAGTACTTAGGTCCGTCCACATTTGGTTCGCCGCGACTACATCAATATTGTTAAACATGCCCCCAATAGCACGAAACACATAGGCCAGAGACCAGCCTGCGATCACACTATAAAAAGACAAAATAAGAAAACCAGCGATGACGCCCATTTTACCTATGCCAACCCAGCGGCCTGAACGTTCAGACTCCTCTGCTAACACAGCCATTGCAGCAATAGGGTTTTTACGTGAGCGGCGCCCTAGCATAATTTCTGCCATCATAATCGGCAAACCAATCATCAAGATGCACAATAAATATACCGCTACAAAAGCACCCCCACCATTCTCGCCAGCAACATAGGGAAACTTCCAAATATTACCCAAGCCCACTGCAGAACCTGTCGCGGCCAGGATAAATGCCAATCGCGACGACCAATAAGCATTCCCTGCTTCGTTATTTTGTACTTGCATGAAGTCCCCTAAGGTAGTGATAGTGTGCCTGAACGCCATTCTAATAAGACTGGGCGAAAAAATCAGCTTAAATGTGTAAAACTCTGCCTCGCTTATCGCTATAATGGGACTTATGGCCAAACAGAAGAAAAAAGTATCACCCGGCAATATCGCACAAAACAAAAAAGTGCGTCACGACTACTTCATTGAACAGAACTTTGAAGCGGGACTGTCTCTTATGGGCTGGGAAGTGAAAAGTTTGCGCGCGGGGCGCGTGCAGCTCAACGAATCCTATGTACTGATTAAAGACGGCGAAGCCTTTTTATTTGGCTGCCATATCACCGCCCTCAATAGCGCTTCTACCCACGTCACTACAGACCCCATGCGCAACCGCAAGCTGTTAATGCATCGCCACGAACTGAACCGCCTAATCGGCCAAGTCGATCGCGATGGTTATACCTTAGTAGTAAGTGCCTTGTATTGGAAAGGTGGAAAAATCAAAGCCGACATTGGTTTAGCCAAGGGTAAGAAGCAGCACGACAAGCGTGCTACCGAGAAAGATAGGGACTGGGCTAGGGATAAGCAGCGCTTGATGAAGGCGCATTAGCAAAAAACTGAATGCGGATAGGCTAGGAAAGAAGGTTTTACAAGCTATCCGCATAACTCAATTAATGTCATCTTGAGCGCAGCGTAACCCACCATAACTATTATTCCTGCACGGTGGATTACGGCTACGCCTAATCCACCCTACTCCCCTGCCTTCATCGAATCCCAAATACAACTCCCTGACGCCTTCCTCACCTTCCCCAAGTACTCTTCATGCACCGCCAACTCCTCATCCGTTGCACGAACAACCGGCAGCGGCGCCCTATCCGCATTCATACTTTGTAGTATTTGCAGATCGTCTCCCTGTTCTTGGCTGGCAGCGGAATCTTCGGCCAGAATCAAGTCAGTCTGGCCACCGGTCATCATTAGATAGACGTCGGCTAGAATCTCTGCATCGAGCAAAGCGCCGTGTAAGGTTCGCTGTGAGTTATCAATGGTGTACATACGGCACAAGGCATCAAGGTTGACACGCTTGCCAGGGTGCATTTTGCGCGCCATAACCAGTGTATCTAGCACCGAGCAATAGTGTTCGCTGGGCTGCCACTGCGTGCCCATGACTTTATTCAAAATATTTAGCTCATGGTTCATAAAGCCAATATCAAAGGGCGCGTTATGGATAACTAACTCGCTGCCGTCAATATAAGCCATGAACTCATCCACCACATCCGCAAAGCGCGGTTTGTCAGCAAGAAACTCATCCGTAATACCGTGAACCTCAACAGCACCTGGGTCACTCTTGCGATCTGGCTGTAAATACACGTGAAAGTTGTTTCCGGTAAGACGGCGATTGATTAGCTCCACACAGCCTATCTCAATAATGCGGTGGCCATCAGAGATTTCTAAACCCGTCGTTTCGGTATCAAGTACTATTTGTCTCACGCTATATGCTCTCTATGCCCTTATTGGCCAGTTCATCGGCCCGCTCATTGCCAGGGTCACCGCTATGTCCCTTAACCCAATGCCAATCAATATCATGTTGTTGAATAATCTCATCCAGTTGCTGCCACAGATCCACATTTTTAACTGGCTTCTTGGCCGCCGTTTTCCAGCCATTTTTTTTCCAGTTTTTCATCCATTCCAACACGCCTTTGCGCAGGTATGTGGAATCCGTATAGAGGGCGACCTTGCAGGAGCGATTCAATGCACTCAAGGCCTTGATGGCCGCTAGCATTTCCATGCGGTTGTTAGTGGTTTCTTTTTCTCCGCCACACAGCTCTTGCTTTTTATCTCCATACATCATCAATGCTCCCCAGCCACCTCGGCCAGGATTGCCCTTGCAAGCACCGTCTGTGTAAATCGTTACTACTTCAATCATTCTAAACCTTGTCTTTGATATTGCGTGTTGTTGGCTCGGGTATCACCGCAGCCTCTAAACGCTCTTTAATTTTATAGTTTTTAACCCCGGTCATGGGGAACCATGGGCGTTTAGCCACTATGATATTGACGGCCCCCCAATTAGGCATCAACCAATGCAATAGTTTATCCAACCAGTTCAGTTCCACCCCGCCTGGCAAGGGCGGCATCTGAATCAAACTCGTTTGCAAACGCACTTCGTAATTGAGCACTTTCAACCAGTCGCGCGTACGCCACAAACTATAAAAACCACTGCGCCAGGGGCTGCGACGCAAAGCCAACATCGGCAGACGCATTAGGCCCCATAGACTAAGTGGGTTAAAACCTACAATAATCAGGTGTCCCGACTTGGCAACCAGTTTATCGGCAATATGTAATATGCGCTGGGGGTCCGAGTTTACATCTAAAGCGTGAATCAGCAATAGGCTATCCATGCTATTTGGCAATACACCAGGGTTCACTTCTGCACCAAACACATCATGGTAAGACAACTGCATGCTTTTTTTATACATGCCCGGCCAATAGCCTACACCAATCTGAGCATGCTGCTGGCCTGGCATAGTGGCGACGATTTTAGGTAGTTTGGCACTAATCTGTTGTCGTATACGCTGACCCGCTGCACCTTCGTACCAACGGGCCAGCTCATAGCTTAAATCTGAATCACTCATAGTAGGATTTTAGGGGCAGTTCTGTGTGTATACAATCTTCATTTTCGAGCACTTAACAACTTGTCACTATACCCCTAAATCCGTATAGTTCGCCCAAGAATTGAGGAAACAATTATCATTAGATTTAGCTACCCCATTATTTTAGCTTGCCTATTTGTCATCGCAGGCTGCGCAAGCCAGCCTCAGCGCAATAACGCTGTAGTCCAACAAGCTGACTTAACCTCGACGACAGTCGCTATTGCAGAAGAAACACAAATCATTCATGAGCCATCCCCTGTCGAGGTCGAGATTAAAGACACGACCATTTGGCCACGTATTGTGGCGGGCTTTAGTTTAGACAAAAAGATCAACAAACGCATTCAAGCTCAAATCAATTGGTATGTAAAGCACCCTAAACACATGCAACGTGTCTGTGAACGCGCACGCCCTTTTCTATATGACATTGTTGAAGTACTAGAACAAAATAACATTCCCCTTGAGATGGCCTTACTGCCAGTGATTGAGAGTGCATTCCTACCATTTTCTTACTCTTCTGGCCGTGCTGCAGGGTTGTGGCAGTTCATTCCTGGCACTGGGCGTCTGGTTGGCTTAGAACAAAACTGGTGGTATGACGGCCGCCGTGACGTTTACATGGCTAATCGCGGCGCGGCCAAATACCTACTGTCTGTCAACAAAATGCTCAAACAAGACTGGCTTCACACCTTAGCAGGCTATAACGCTGGCCCAGGGCATGTCATTAAGGCAGTGCGACGCAATAAACAACGTGGCAAGCCTATCGACTACTGGTCACTGCGCTTACCCAAGGAAACTATGAGCTATGTACCTAAGTTATTGGCTGTAGCTATCATTGTCGAAAACCCTGAAAAATACGGGCATAGCCTGTGTGATATTCCCAATCAACCGGCTGTACAACTCGTTGACCTAAACGGCCAACTCGACCTCTCCATTGCTGCCAACCTTGCTCAGATGAGCATAGATGAGTTACATGCCCTGAACCCAGGCTTTAATCGTTGGTCGACGCCGCCTACAGGCCCACACCACTTACTGCTGCCCTTGGATCGTGTGAGTGCCTTTCAGCTAGCTGAGTCAGCACTCCCCAAACAACAGCGCGTATTGTGGAAAAGGCATAAAATAGTTTCAGGGGACACCCTCAGCCAAATTGCCCAACGCTACAAAACAACCACCCGACAAATCAAAGAATCCAATAACCAATTGCGTGGTAATAATTTACGTATAGGAAAATATTTACTTATCCCCACAGCCAATAAATCCAGTTCAGCCTACGGCTTAAGTAGCGAACAACGGCAACAGAAAATACTCTCCGCCAAAGGTCGAGGTAATAAGCAAATACACACGGTTAAACGCGGCGATAGCTGGTGGAAGATAGCCACACAATACAAAGTAAGTCATAAGTCTTTAGCAAAATGGAATGGAAAATCACCTATAGACAAGCTGCAAGTGGGGCAAAAATTACTTGTATGGTCAAACATCCAACGCAGCGGCCCACAGCGCCTAGGGCCTAGCCAGGCCAAAACACCTCGCAAGGTCAATTACCCTGTGCGTCGTGGCGACTCTCTATCGACAATCGCAGGTAGATTCCGCGTTGCAGTAAAAGATATTGTCAAATGGAACCAACTGAGCAAAAATAAGTATCTACAACCAGGCCAACGCTTGGTACTCTATGTAGATGTAACTAAGCAGTCATCTGACATATAGCAGACCGCACAACAATTAAGTAACACATAATCGGGCATTTAAAATGAGTAACACCTTGGACAAAGGGCTATTGGCAACACTGGTTCCCTTGAATGGACTAAACCCTGAAAACTTACACGAGCTTGCGGGCAAAGCCGTTGTAACAAAGGTCCCCGCAGGCAAGTTAGTGTTTAAAGTTGGGGAAACTGACAAGCAAAACATCTATATTCTCAGTGGTGAGGTAGAGCTAATCGACCCCAACAATCAACGTGTACTCCATCTAACAGGGGGAACTGATGTCTCCAAACACCCCGTCTGCCACAATCAACCGCGTAGTCACACTTGCCGTGTTTTAAAAGATGCAGAGGTGCTCTCGGTAGACAGCAACCTTTTGGACATCATGCTTACTTGGGACCAGACAGGCACCTATCAAGTAGAAGAGCTAGACAGCGCAGATGACGGTCAAGAAGACTGGATGAACCAAATTTTACAATGCAAAGCCTTCCACAAAATTCCATCGACTAATATTCAGTCTATGTTTTTGTGCATGGAAACGGTGGACTTTAGCCCAGGCGAGAAAATCATTAGCCAAGGCGAAGACGGTGATTTCTTCTATGTTATTAAATCTGGACGCGCCTTAGTTACACGCGCTACCCCAACCAATCCCAAGGGCGTTAAACTAGCCGAACTGGGCTCTGGAGATAGTTTTGGTGAAGAGGCACTAATTTCTGACGCCAAGCGCAACGCTACAATCACTATGCTAACGCGAGGTTCATTAGTTCGCCTATCTAAAGAAAATTTCATTAACTTACTTAATGAACCCATTCTGAACTGGGTTGACTTCCCTGCTGCACAGAAAATGTCTACTGAAGACGACAATGTGATTTGGCTTGATGTTCGCTTGCCAAGCGAGTTCGCCAACAACCATGTACCCAACGCGATACATATGCCTCTGATTTTTTTGCGTATGAAGTATAAAACGCTAGACTCCAGCAAAAAACTGATCATTTGCTGTGACACTAGTCGTCGAAGTTCTGCGGCGGCGTATTTATTGGCCGAGAGAGGCTTTGATACCTACGTATTAAAAGACGGCTTAAACGCTGTTCCAGAAGAAGATAAAAAGATAGCTTAAGTAATAAAAAGGCAGCCAGTGGCTGCCTTTTTCATAAGTATTAATAAGTAATCATGCCGCGTAGCCTGGAATTTGATTAACATCAACCTCGTCAATTTGCTCTGGATGCATAAACTCTTCGGCGAACTGCATATATACTTTCTGCTGCACAAACACATCAAAAATATCTGGGTCAATATGGTTATCCTTGCACATAAAGCCCAGTATTCTTAGACATTCAGTCAATTTCTTACCCTGCTTATAGGGCCTATCCCTTGCTGACAAGGCTTCAAATATATCTGCAATAGCCATGACTCGTGCAGGCACCGACATTTCATCGCGGCGCAAACCTTTGGGGTAACCTGTACCATCCATTTTTTCATGGTGCCCACCGGCATATTCAGGTACACGCTGCAGATGCTTTGGAAACGGTAACGCTTCTAACATATTGATAGTAGCGACCATGTGATTATTGATGATAGTACGCTCTTCCGAGGTCAGCGTTCCCTTAGCGATATTTAAATTATAAATTTCATCTTCATTTAATAACTTAACCCACTCCCCATCAGGGTTAAGCCATCGGTGTTGAGCAATTTCTTCCACTCTTTGCTGCGCCTCTTCGGTCATAAATTCACCACCGATATTAGCTGTTCGCAAAAATGCACGCTCTTCTTCTAAGTCTTGAAGTTGTTGCTGGTATTGTTTTGCCAGGCTATCTGCATCCCCACCCTTTAGCTGAGCTTTTAGCATCTCAATTTCAACATCACGCTTAAGTACTTCAATACGTGTATCAACCAACTCAATGCGATCAAATATGGTTTCTAGTTTTGTCGCTTTATCCATTACGTATTCTGGTGAAGTAATCTTGCCACAATCATGCAGCCAAGCAGCAGTGCGCAACTCGTAGCGATCTTGATCACTCATACTAAATTCAGATAAAGCACCGTCGTCAATGCTATGGCAAGCTTCTGCCAACATCATAGTTAGCACCGGAATACGTCGACAATGAGAACCAGTATAAGGGGATTTCTCATCAATCGCGGTCGCGATCAATTGAATAAAAGATTCAAACAACTGCTGTAAATCATCAACAAGCTTTTGGTTTGTCAGGGCCACCGCAGCCTGTGATGCCAATGACTTGGCTAAGTTTTGTGCCTCTAGGGAAAAAGGCACTACTTCTCCAGTAATATCATCTAAGGCATTAATTAACTGCAGAGCGCCAATTGTGTCATCTTCATGGTTTTTTAGGGGTATGGTAAGAATAGACTGCGTCTTATAGCCTGTATTTTGATCAAAAATACGCGTACCACTAAAATCATAATCTTCCGCCGCATAAACATTATCAATATTAATCACCCTTCCTTCATTCACCGCACAACTCACCACATTGGATAAGTTTGCGCCCGACTCATTTTGCAATTGAATTTCGGGAAAGGTGATCTCCTTACCCGTAGTACCGCCCATAGCAATATTTAAAGAGTCAGTGGCAATCACCTCAAAGCGTAATGTTTGTCTAGAAGTAAGCCGATATAAGGACCCGCCATCAGCCCCTGTTAGCTCCTTTGCGCCCTTTAATATGCGTTCGAGTAAAGACGGCAGTTCTTTCTCTGCTGATAGGGCGATGCCGATTTCATTTAAACGAGATATTTTATTGAGTTTTTGATTCATAATCGGTTTTTTGAACAATTTATATTAGTCTAGCGCAATTGCTGGCATATATTGAAAAGGATTTTATACAAGACTGTAACACTCTTGCCATTTACTCAAAAACACCTTGTCAATACAAGGCTTTGGGGTATTATCGATCTATCATTATGGAAATATAATTATCGGGCAATATCACATGAAAACAAGCTTTTGGAAGAGTGACTGGTTTGCCAGCCTCATCATCATTATTGCAGTCTTTATCCTCAGTAGAGCAACACCTCTTTTTGATAATTTTGAACGCGCCGCCTACGACTTTGGCGTAAGCCACTCAGAAGCCACCCCCAGTGATAAAGTTGCCGTTATCGCTATCGATGACACCAGTATTGCTAATATTGGCCGCTGGCCATGGCCGCGTAGCCAACAAGCTGAAATCATCAACTTTATTTCACAAGGTGAGCCGGCAGTTATTGGCTATGTGCCATTATTTTCAGAGCCACAAACTGATCCAGGCTTAAGCTATATCAGCTCAATGCGTGAATTTTTCGAGCAATCTAGCCTGAACGATTTAGCTGCCTTGGCTGAAGCTGAGTCCAGCCTCTCTACAGAACTCAATGCGGATGACTTATTAGCAGGGATAAACGCTGTTGATCAAGAACCTAGCTTAGACCCCTTTACCAAGCGCACCGCTGACGATGCAGCTAATCTACTGTTTACACTTTATGAAGCCGAAGACGCACTCAATGCGGACCTACAGCTTTCCCAGGCGATGGCATCGGCGGGGAATGTAGTTAGTCAGATCTGGTTAGGCTATGGCGACCCCTACCGTGCTCCTGATGAACTCCCTACATACATTCAAAGTGCAACACTCAGCACAGTCACAGACCGTGTTAGCGCCCAAGAATACGGACTTATGCCGATTGAAATGCAGCAAGCGGCCTACCCCTTACAAAGTTATGCTGAAGCAGCTCAACGCCTAGGACACCTAACCATACTGCCCGATGTCGATGGTAAAATTCGCTCTGAGCAATTGGCAATATCATACAACGGTCAATACTACCCTTCATTTGCACTACAAGTTGCAGCCAGTTATTTAGGTATCAAGCAAGAAAAAATCGACCTAAAACTAGGCGAAGGCATCGGCCTAGGCAAGCTATTTATCGGCACTAACGCCGACCTCAGCATGAATAATTTCTACTACCAAGAAGGCGCCTTCCCTGTCGATTCTATTTTCGACATAGTGACCGAGAAAATCCCATTATCTAAATACAAGGACAAAGTTGTACTCATCGGCCCAACTGCCGTTGGCGTTGGCCAGCCTCTTGCTACACCAACCAACCCCAGCACTCCCCCTGTTATTGCCCTAGCGCATATTGTTTCTAGCATCATGGGCGAAGACTTCTTCGTAAAGCCCGACTGGGGAATCTGGGTCACCATCCTAGCCTTTCTCAGCATATCCGCATTCCTCATGTTCATACTACCCAGGCTAAACGCACGCAATAGTGCTATTGCCACTATCGTGTTAGCTCTGGGTATGTTCTTTACTCATTACACACTGATGACAGGCAGCTCAATGTGGATAGAGCTCATGCTGCCGACCAGCCTACTAATCATCGGTTATCTACTAGTGACTACCAAGCGCTTCCTACTCACCGAACGCGGGAAAATGGCGTCAGACTTGGACGCTGCGGAAACTAACAAAATGCTCGGTCTTGCCTATCAAGGTAAAGGTGACTTGGATATGGCTTTCGATCGCTTCCGGAAGTGCCCTATGGACGAAGGTTTGATGGAAGTCATCTATAACCTCGCCCTAGATTTTGAGCGCAAGCGCCAGTTCTCTAAGGCTGCAAATGCCTATGAACATATTGCTAAGACAGATATTAATTTCCGCGATGTTAAGCAGCGTATTGAGCGTAGCAAAAAGCTTGACGAGACATTGGTACTCGGTGGCGCTGGCGGCGGTACTGCTGGCACACTCATCATGGAAGGCGACGGTATGCAGAAGCCTATGCTAGGCCGTTACGAAATACAAAAAGAACTAGGTAAAGGTGCAATGGGTGTAGTTTATCTAGGCGAAGACCCTAAGATTAGTCGTACCGTGGCGATTAAAACTATGGCCTTGGCTCAAGAGTTTGATGAAGACGAGCTAGAGGAAGTAAAAGAGCGCTTCTTCCGCGAAGCTGAGACAGCAGGTCGCTTGAATCACCCCAACATTGTTACCATCTATGATGCGGGCGATGAACATGACCTTGCTTATATCGCCATGGAATTCTTGAAAGGTAAAGATTTAGCGCCTAACTGTAAGCCAGCCGCACTATTGCCCTTGCCAACGGTATTAACGATTGTCGCAGAATGTGCTGACGCCCTAGCCTATGCGCACAAATTCAATGTGGTACATCGCGACATTAAGCCTGCCAACATCATGTATGACCCAGAAAGCAAAATCACTAAAGTAACTGACTTTGGTATTGCACGTATCACCGATGCCAGCAAAACGAAAACAGGCGTGGTGCTTGGTACACCGTCCTTCATGTCTCCAGAGCAGTTATCAGGCAAGAAGGTTGATGGGCGCTCCGACTTATTCTCTCTAGGCGTTATGCTCTATCAAATGGCCTGTGGCAAGCTACCCTTTGTAGCCGAATCTATGGCCACTTTGATGTTTAAGATCACCAATGACGAAACCCCTAGTATTTTAGTCGAAGACCCAGAGTTACCAGCTAGGCTGGATAACATCATCCAAAAAGCCCTAGAAAAAGACCCAGAACAGCGCTATGCGGATGGCCTGCAAATGGCTGAAGACATCAAAGAGCTGATCAAAGAGCTAGGTTAAGGGGGCAGCATGGATCTAGTCGGAAAAATTGAGATTGCTGGCGCTACCGATACCGGCATGAAGCGCCAACATAATGAGGACAGCATAGGCACCGAACTGGAAATGGGCTTAGTTGTACTAGCCGATGGCATGGGCGGTTATAAGGCAGGAGAAGTCGCCAGCGCCCTGGCCGTCAATACAGTCATCAGCGAGTTGAGCGAACATTTAGAGATGATTGCCAAGGGCGACATTGCTATCATCGATGGTGAACGCGGCTACTCCATGGAAAGCTTAGCCTTAGAAGAAGTTATTAAAAAATCTAACGCTATTATTCACACCACACAAAAACACAACGAAGAGTGCAAGGGCATGGGGACGACCATCGTCTCTGCGCTGTTGTACGACAACAGGATCTCTATTGCCCACGTTGGCGACTCGCGCTTATACCGCCTGCGTAACGACCAACTCGAGCAAATCAGCAAGGATCACACCCTGCTGCAAGAACTGGTAGACCGCGGCTTCTATACTCCAGAGGAAGCACGAACCTCGCTAAATAAAAACTTAGTCACGCGTGCACTGGGTGTTGATGCAGAAGTCGATGTTGATATACAAGAAGATATTGCGCTACCCCAAGATATTTATCTGCTTTGCTCTGACGGCCTAAATGACATGATAGAAGACAAAGATATTTACTTAACTATCAAGAAGTTTAGTGATAATCTTCAGAAAGCAGCTCAGGAGCTGATCAAACGGGCAAATGAAAGCGGGGGCAAGGATAATATTTCCGTGATTTTAGTAAGACCACTAAAACCCTTTCCCGCTAAACAAGGCTGGATGAATAAAGTAAGTAATTGGTTTTTTAACTAAGCTAAACAAACAAAACCCATAAGAGACCCATAAAGGGACAAAGATATGACGGCTAAGCTAATTTTAAGTCTAAACGGCGCCACAATTTCAGAACATGATTTAGACAAAGAATCTATTTCTATAGGGCGCAAACCTGACAATGACATCACGGTTGACAACCTCGCTGTAAGCGGGCGTCACTGCCAAGTGATTACTATTTTAAACGATTCATTTCTTGAAGACTTAAATAGTACTAATGGCACTTATGTGAATGGCACGCTGGTAAAGAAACATGCACTTAAGGACAGTGATGTCATAGGTATTGGCAAACACCAAATCAAGTACAGTAATGACTCTGCTAGCGATGAAAGTGATTTTGAAAAAACCATGATTATTCGTCCAGACGCAGCAGGCATGCCTACTGACGAAGCAGCATCTGCTCAGGTCAATGCTTCAGTTGCCCAAATGGCCAAAGAGGTTGCCGCACAACCCCAGGCACCCGTTAGTAAAAAAGGTAAACTGCAAATATTGAATGGCGCAAATGCTGGCAAAGAACTCGAGCTAATTAAAGCACTGACGACAATTGGCAAACCGGGTACGCAAGTAGCCGCCATTACACGTCGCCCTCAAGGATTTTTCATCATTCATGTAGAGGGCGGTTCAGACAATCGCACCCCTCTTATTAATAGTGAAGCTATAGGCACTCAAGCTCACCCATTAAACAATGAAGATGTCATTGAAGTAGCCGGCATCAAGCTACAGTTTACAACTTAAGCAAGTATTACAGCGCAAAAAAAGCCCGCATAGTGCGGGCTTTTTTGTGTGCAAACAAACAAGTTAGCGAAATAATATATCTGCCGAAAATCCTTCAGACTCTAATATCTTTCGCAGCTTTCTGAGTGACTCCATCTGAATCTGTCGCACGCGCTCACGCGTCACCCCGAGCTCTTGACCAACCACCTCTAACGTACAGCGGTCAAATCCATGTAGGCCGAAACGTCGCTCGACAACGGCCTTCTGCTTATCATCCAGCTCGTCCAGCCAGTGATCAATATAGTGCGATACTTCATCATCCTGTAGCAACGCAGCAGGATCAACAGCGTGTTCGTCTGCAATCACATCAAGTAAGGGACTATCCCCTTCTTTACTAAGAGGCACATCGACTGAAGCTACACGCTCATTTAAACCAAACATTTTCTTAACGTCTTCTACAGGCTTATCCAAGAACTCAGCGACTTCTTCAGGTGTTGGTTCTCGTTCAATATCCTGACGCATACTACGTGCCGCACGCAAATAAACATTCATTTCTTTAATCACATGAATAGGCAAGCGAATCGTACGTGTCTGGTTCATCAAGCCGCGCTCAATGGTTTGGCGAATCCACCAAGTGGCATAGGTTGAAAAACGAAAACCTTTTTCTGGATCAAACTTCTCAACCGCACGAATCAGACCTAAATTGCCTTCCTCAATCAAGTCCAACAAGGCCAAGCCTCTATTCATATAACGACGAGAAATCTTGACAACTAAACGCAGATTACACTCAATCATTTTCTGCCGAGCAGCTTCATCACCTTTGCGTACTAAACGTCCATAGTAAATTTCTTCCTCAGCTTTTAGCAAAGGCGAAAATTCTATTTCTTTCAGATATAAACGAGTAGCATCCAGCTCCTTGGATGTAAGCTCGCTTGCGGCAAAGCGCTGGTCGTCGTCTTTACTAGCCTCAACTTGTTTTAGGTCATCACTGCTTGGTTCTTGTTTAGATTCTTGTTTTACCATGCTTCCCCTTCCTGTTATCAACCCCGTTTTGGCAAATGCCTTATAGGATCAATGGGCTTACCGTATTTTCTAATCTCAAAATGTAGCATTGGGTTACTTTGACCCACTTTACCCATTTCTGCGATCGCTTGACCCGCTTTAACCTTATCGCCTTCGGCAACCAAAAGCTTACTATTGTAGCCATAGGCACTTAAGAAGTTTTTATTGTGCTTAACAATAACCAGCTTGCCATAGTTGACTAGGCCGCTACCACTGTACACAACAACCCCTGTTGCGGCAGAACGTACAGTCTGTCCCATACGGCCACTAATATCAATTCCCTGCTGGATTGTTTTACTGCCCTTAAAACCCTTAACAACTTTGCCCTCTGTTGGCCACTTCCACTTACTTGGATTGGGAAGACCCACGACCTTTGCCCCAGGCTGCTTTTTAATAGCTACTGGGCGTGGCACCTTCGCGGGGGCATTATTAACAGGCGAATGCTTGGCTGACTTTAAACTTAAGCGCTGGCCAGGGTAAATAGTATATGGGCGCAACAACTGATTAAACTCAACAATCCTAGCTACAGACACACTCTGCGATCTAGCAATACTGTACAAAGTATCGCCTTTTTTTACCGTGTATGCGGATAGTCTATTAGAGTACTTCGGAGAGGTACTTGGGGATGGCCCACGCGCTTGAAAATCAGGTGGGTTAATAAGTAACCTATCCCCAGGGTAAACCCGATAGGGGTCAGATAAATTATTCCACTGGGCGAGCTGTTTAAAATCAAGCTTATACTTCCATGCAATAAAATACAGTGTGTCGCCACTTTTAACGGTGTAGCGTTGCGCATTAAAGCCCGTTGTTGCACAAGCCAACAATACACTGGCAAGCACTATGATCACCCCTATTGTTTTTAGCTGGCGCACAACATTAAGCATTTAATAAAGCCACGACAACACCCTATAATTTACTCAGTACATAGGCAGCAGCAATAAGCACTATACAAGCCCAACCAGCCCACTCAATGTATTGATGTATCTTAGGTTCAATTTTGGGGCCCGCCCATGCCACCAAACCAGCCACTAGAAAAAAGCGTGCAGAACGCCCTACCAAGGACACCAAAATAAACGGCAACAGAGCCATATTTAATGTTCCAGCAGCAATAGTGGCCACCTTATACGGCACAGGAGTAAAACTTGCGATAAACAAAATCCATACGCCTTCTGTATCTATTCGTTCAGCCACATTAGCATAGGCTGACATCCAACCCCAACTTTCAAAATAAGGCTGTATAACATCCCAAAAAAGCGCCCCTACCAGATAACCAAACAGCCCTCCCATAACAGAAGCCAGCGAGGCAATTAAAGCAAACAACGCCCATCTTTGTGGGCGCTGCAATGCCATAGGCGCCAACATAATATCAACAGGAATAGGAAAAAAGGAGGACTCAGCAAAACTCATCCCTCCCAAGAACCAAGGAGCATGCTTATGCTCTGCCCATTTCAAGGTCATCTCATATAAAGGAGCAAATAGCTTCATGCCGAACCTCCAAGAAAAGGAACAAATTGAACCAATTCTAATTCTTCTGTTTCAAATTGGTGATCCGAAATACGATAAACTATCGTCAAACGCTGTTCAGCCGTTTGCGAACCCACGGGAATAACTAGCTTGCCACCTATAGCCAGCTGCAATAGCAGCTGTTCTGGTATTTGATCAGGTGCTGCGGTCGCTATGATCGCGTCATAGGGCGCATGCTGCTCCCAGCCCCAGCTACCATCACTATGCGTCGCCTGTATGTTTTTAAAGCCCATACGCTGGAAAAGCTTGCTAGTTTTCTGGTGCAACTCAACAATGCGTTCCACCGTGTAGACCTGATCACATAAGGCCGCCAATATAGCTCCCTGATAACCAGACCCCGTGCCCACTTCAAGCACTTTTTTCGGTTTGCATTCACCTTTAAGCAATTCCTCCGTCATCCTAGCGACAATAAAAGGCTGGGAGATAGTTTGACCATGACCGATAGGCAAGGCGTCGTCTTTATAGGCACTATCTTTCATCGCCTCATCAACAAATAAATGTCGCGGCATCATGGTCATTACCTCAAGCACATCTTCATTAACAACGCCCTGCTTACGTACACGCTCAACCAATTGATTACGCACACGCTGGGAAGTACTTCCTATGCCAATAATTTCTTGTTTGGTGAAACCTTTGAATTTGCTTTCAATCATCATGCCAGCCAAGCCTCTACTACTGGCATTAACTCGCGATCGGTCAAATCAACCTTAAGTGGTGTTACAGACACATAGCCTTGTTTAATGGCATAAAAATCGGTGCCGGGGCCAGCATCCGCCTCCGTCCCAGGCGCCCCCACCCAATACAAGCGGCGGCCACGTGGGTCCTGCGACTGAATGACAGGCTCTGAACGATGGCGCTTACCACAGCGGGTCACTTGCATGCCCTGTATATCTTCATAGGGAATATCGGGAACATTAACATTTAAAATAGTATCCCTAGGCAACGGCTTATCTATAAGGCGCTGAACCAAATCACAGGCCACACGCGCCGCCGCCTCATTATGTTGTGGCTCAAATGCACAAATAGACATCGCCAGAGCGGGAAAACCTAACCAGCGCCCTTCCATGGCGGCGCCCACCGTGCCCGAATAAAGCACATCCTCCCCCATATTAGGGCCGTTATTAATACCCGCAACCACTAGGTTAGGTTCCACTTTCAGCAACCCCGTCAAGGCCAAGTGCACACAATCAGCAGGAGTTCCATTGACATAAACAAAGCCGTTATCGGCTGTATACGCCCGTAGTGGATTATATATTGTCAATGAATTGCTGGCTGCACTGCGATTGCAGTCTGGGGCAACAACATCTACCTCAGCGATATTCGACAAGGCTTGCGCCAAGGACTGAATACCCGGAGAGTTATAGCCATCGTCATTACTTACTAGAATACGCATAGTGAAAAATCTTAAATATAAATGTTGAGTAAAAACTTATCGCCGCTAATATACTGTATAAAGCCTTATGGCAAAACAAAAACCACTATATATAGTTAGTTATGACAAAAAACTCTGATATAGACCCCGCTGACAAGGACTTATTTAGACAAATGGTCGGTGAAGTTCAACCTGTCAAACAAGACCATGCGGACATCCAAAGCCCTAAACCCTCCGCACGCGCCAAACAACAAGAAGCGGATGATAGGCAGGTGCTTGTGGACATGTTGTCAGACCACCATGGGCACTTGGAGACAGGAGATGAGCTGAGTTACCATCAAGATGGCATTCAAAAAACGGTATTGCGCAAGCTGCGCCGTGGACAATACCGTATAGAAGCAGAAGTCGATCTACATGGCTATAACAGCGATGGAGCGCGTAAAGAGCTCATCAACTTCATCGCCTACGCCCAAAACCACAACTATCGATGTATCCGCATTATTCACGGCAAAGGTAATAATTATGCAAAAGGGCCTGTTCTCAAACCCCTCGTAAATAGCTGGTTAAGGCAAAAATCTGAGATACTCGCCTTTTGCTCAGCTCGTCCACAGGACGGTGGAACCGGCGCTGTATACGCCCTATTAAAAGGCGCCAAACCCTCGTGAGCGACAACCACTCACTTTTTTCGCGACAATGAGCAATAATTCTTCACATTTAGAGCACTTGTACAAAGCCGTTGATTTACTTTAACCAGAAGTTAATAGATACTCCTTTGCCTAATTAAACAGATCACCTTTAAACTAAAATACACTTTTTTGGGGAACATTATGTCAAACAACCGTAAAGGGCTTCGCATATTTGCAGTGGTTCTACTTAGCACTACTTTTCTACTCGGTGGCTGCACCAAGCAAATATTCCGTATGACAGCGGGCATTACTGAACGCTTTGCTGAAGATTATATGCTGCCCTATATGATGACGACTACAGATTTACGTATGTCCTGCGCCATGGCCGAGTCTATGACACCGATCATGATGACAATGAAGCAGTTCAATCCTGGTTTAGAAAAAGTCACAATTATGAGTATGATCTCTGCATCGCTATGCTCTCAGGAAGTGGCTTTTGAAAAGGAACTAGAATACCAACGCGCTCTTTATACGCGTAACAATACTGACGCACAAGACGCGCGTATTGCGATGAAACGCCACTATAAGACAACGGCGGAACGTCAGTATGCAGCGTATCAGCGCATGGTAAAGTTCTACGGCGAACCTGGTGGTAAAGAATGTCCTCGTCTACTGGATGACGTTGAACAGATGAACTATTTAGTCGGTCTATTGTCTGGATTACAGGCGATATACTCTGACACACAAGCGACATCTGGTTTAGTGCCTCGCAATATTGCTGCAAAAGTTGAGCGTGCAGCGGCCTGCTTAGATGCAGAAAAATGGTTTGGCGTACCTTTAGCAATCCGTGCAACTATCTGGACCCTATTACCAGGTGCATTACCGGAAGGCGAAGATAACTGGGCACGCTTAGACGAAGCTGATCAAATGGGAGAAAAATCTAAGGTGCGCCTATCCCATGTATTCCACGCTCTTGCAGCACACAGTAAAGGTGATAAAGACCGTGTTCGCGCCATTATTAAAAAGCACGCTGAAATCACTAAAAACGTAGCGTCTGAGCGTGAGTTCCGCCAGTTAGATGCAATGGCAACATCTCAGCTAACCGCACTTTCAGACCTAATGTGGACTGAAGCCAAGGGACACCGAACTCCCGTCGGAAAATTTGGAAAATTCTGGGACGAGCGAGCTAAGGCTACTAACGCTATCGACCTAGACGATATACTTTAAAATAAGTGAGGAAAAGTTCATGATGAACAAGTTTAAACTAACAGCTGGCGCCCTACTTTTGGGCACTAGCGCCCTAGCCAGCCAAAGCGTACACGCCAAGCAGCTAGTCTGTGTGTTCGACCCTGTGGGAAATAGCGGTGACGTCTACACATTGATGAAAGATTTCCAAGCCAAGTCACTTGGCTGGGGAGCAGAAATTGCCCTTAAAGCGTATACCGATGAAGGGATTATTGTTGATGAGTTTAAAGCGGGTAAATGTGACGGTGCAGTACTCACTGGACTAAAGTCTCGCGACTTCAACAAATTCGCATCAACCATTGAAGCGGTTGGCGCTACTACAGACGACGCTGTACTACGTACTGCCCTTGAAACTGTCATGAGCTTAAAGCCTAAAACGGCTAACAAGTTCTTACGCAATGGTCCTTATGAAGTAGCAGGCATTATGCCCGCTGGCGCTATCTACGCCTTCTTGCGTGACCGCAAGTGGGATAGCCTAGACAAGATCCAAGGCAAGCGCATTACTGTAATGGAAGGTGACTCTGTATCTCAGTCGATGGTTCGCCAGTCTGGTGGCACACCTGTTGTTGCAACAACGACTAGCTTTGCGGGTAAATTCAACAACGGCAGTGTCGACATTACATTTGCTCCCGCTGCGGCGTATGAGCCCTTAGAAATGTACCGAGGCCTAGGCGAAAAAGGTGGCGTAGTTGACATGGTATTTAGTCAGCTAACCTTCCAGTTTTTGATTCGTCATGAAAAGTTCCCAGCAGACTTTGGCAGCAATGCTCGACAAACCTCACTGGACAACTTTGACGGCGCCTTTGAGTTTATCGATCGTGCCACTAAAACGATAGACCCTAAGTACTGGGTTAAGCTAAACCCTAAGGACAAGCCAGGCTATGCAGCTATGATGCGCCAGTCTCGTATCGCCCTGCGTGACAAAGGGGTTTACGACGGCAAGATGTTAAAGATTTTGCGTAAGATTCGCTGTAAGAAAAACCCTACAGCAGCTGAGTGTGCAGAAAACCTCGAATAAGAGAAAAAAACTCACGTAAAGCATCAAAAGGCACTGGTAACAGTGCCTTTTTTTTGTCATATTCACAACCTTGAATCAAAAATACAAGTGGGGGGGACTGCATGCTTTTACAGCACAAAACCGCCCTATTCATGGAACACATAGATAATAAATACATAGGTACTGCATGAGACCAAAGGCGCTATTTGCTCGCTCCCCTCAGGAGTGGTTTTCCTCTCTTCCGATTACGCTCTTATTACTCGCTGTCGTAATATTTGGCACAGGCGAGCTTATCCACTCGCAGCTATTAGGCTTAGGTAACTCGATTTGGCCTGGATATCATGAGCTACGCCAAGACCCCGTTGCCCCTGACTGTGTTCGCAATGGCGACATCGACGCAATGCTCGAACAGCGTATTGCCGAGCAGGCCGCGGAGGCAGAAGAGGATGACTTCGGCATGTTTGATGACGAGCCCCTCGACCCAGAGATCATTCGCACTTCTCTATTGAATGCTCAGGCAGCCTGCGAAGAAAAGTTCACCTCCTATGAAGATCGCAAAACCAAAATCACTAGCAGCTTAACCGTTTTTAGAAATATCGAAGCTACGGTTGCCAGCCTGAGTGACATAAGCCTTCACGCGAACCGCTACATCATGCTGTTCATGCTATTGATCACCGCAATCACTTCAACCTTGGTTCGAGACCATATTGCCCTGCGCCCCATGCGTACCCGCAAGGACATGCAAGTATCCCTAGCCGCACAGATGATTGGTAATGCATTCATCTTTATCTCTGCACTGCGCTATCGCGACGTACAAATAGACGCAGGTATAGCCCTCAACACCATGCAAGAAGTGACCATGTGGGCCTACATAATAGGCTTTGGCATCTTAAGCATGGCCTCCCTGTGGCAGATCATCCGCATACCACATACTGAATCAGAACCTGGCGGAAGTTACCCTAAAGCACTGCTCAGCATCCCTCTATACACGTTCATGGCATTGATCTCTGGCATTTACTTTTTTGCCGAAGGCCACCGTTCAGGCATCATCATTTACCTAACTAAGATGATGGATCTATCGGGTGTATTTATTAACCTAGGCTTATACGTCTGGGTCGGCATGCTGCTTAAGCAAACTCGTCTAGCCAGCTTAATCTTTGATACTTTCCGCCCGTGGAAAATGCCCCCTGAGATTCTCGCCTTCTTCGCAATTATAGTATCCGCACTACCTACAGCTTACACCGGCGGCTCAGCCATCTATGTAATTGCTGCAGGCGCGGTAATCTATAACGAGTTACGCCGCGCAGGTTCGCGTCGCCAGCTAGCCCTTGCGACTACCGCCATGTCGGGCTCTATGGGTATTGTGCTCAACCCGTGTCTAATGATTGTATTAATCGCTGCCCTGAACAAAGAAGTAATCACCTCGGCACGAGGCGATGTAGGCATTTTTGACTTTAACAAAATTGGTACTGAATGGGGCTTATTTGATGCAGGCTTCTGGCTGTTCCTAATCTCTGCCATCATCTTCTTGGTCGTTGCGCTAATTGCTAACCGCCCTAAAATTGAGTTCGCGCCAGCCAAGCAAGCAATCCCAGAGATGTTGCAGCTATTTAAGCCTATCGTTCCCTATGCCATCGTTATCCTTACTGTCGCTCTAGGCTACCGTTGGCTACTAGACGCAAAACTAGACGAGTTCTCTGCCCCCATCATACTGCCTGCCATTATGCTCGCTGTACTGCTATACGATCAGTTCTATGAAAAGAAAACGATTAGTAAAAACTACTCAGTGCGTAAAGGTTTTGAGCACGGTGTGCGCAATGCAACCAATGAGACAACCGCACACATTGGTGCCCTGCTGATGCTTATGGGCATGTCTATCTGTGTTGGAGCCCCACTGGAAGGTGACGGGGTCATGCCCACACCAGAAGCTGGTGCCAGCCTCTGGATGACAGTGGCAATGTTGGTATGCATCTTAGTCGCTATAGGCATGTTCATGGACCCCATGGGCGCTATCATCCTAGTATCTATTGGCTTAGCTAAGTTCGCCTACAATGCGGGAGTTCACCCCCTCCACTTCTGGATGATCACACTAATGGCCTTCGAGCTAGGCTACCTGTCACCTCCAGTGGCGTTAAACCACTTGATGACCCGACATGTGGTGGGTGAAGAAGAGTTTGACCTAGCCGCTGAAGAAGCCAAGTCACAAACCTTTTACCAGCGCCACGAGCGCCTATTGCTGCCAATCATCGTAATGGCAATATCATTACTACTAACCGCATTTGTACCTTTGTTCTTCTACGCTTAAAGCATAGAGACACAAATAAAAAAGGCGGCCATTGGCCGCCTTTTTTATTGCTTGAAAATATACTAATAAGACAAAAATTCACGCAATACGGATGTAGCATACGCCCCTGTTGGCAGCCTAAACTCAAGCAACAATTCATCGCTGTCGAGCTGCCAATTAAAGCCTTCTGGAATTAAACGCACCGCACGGCGAGATGCCGACACCCTCAACTTCTCCAACCCCTGCAACCAATCCGCAAAAGGCTTGAGTTGTTCAAACTCCCAATCTTGCGCCACCCCAGTAGCAAGTCCCTCCCCGCAACCCGGCATTACAGCACTAGTATGACAATCACCACATTCCAAGCGCTGTTGCAACTCAGCAAGTTCGTCCAAGTGTGCAATAAACAAGCTCTTCGTTTTATCCAGCATTAATGCATCACCGCCTTGCACGCGATTAAATAACCCCGCTTGAATACGTTGATCCAGCACTTGATTAAACACATAGCTGCGCGCCGCGGAGATCGCCATAGACTGATCCGCTTTCTTGAAACGCTTACCATCTATTAATAAAGCCTGAGCCATATTTAAATTATTACCATTGCGGCCAAAGCGCTGTTCACCAAAATAATTGGGCACACCTTGCTCCGCAATAGCATCGAGACGCTGCTGCAGCCTATCCGCATCCGCTTTTAAACTAGTAACACGTAGACGGAAGAAATTATTAGCAATGGCTCCTACACGTAATTTGCGGTTATTAAAGGTATGTTCCAATACTTTAAACTGCTCGCTCACCGGCAGAGCCTCCAGAGACGTCATACCAGGAAGGTGTACAGAAAACCATTGCTGAGTGACGGCATTGCGGTCCTTCAGACCCGCCCAGGCAACACTATTACTGCGCACCGAAAAGTGCTTGGCCAACTGCTGTGCCACCCACTGGGTATTCGCCTCGCGCTTTTCAATATACAAAAATAGGTGCTCCCCCTCACCTGAGGGTGTGAAACTTAACGTTTCCTGCACAAAAAAGTCCTCCGCTTGCGCACGAATACAACCATTGGCCACTGGCGCACCATGTAAATAACTCAATGCAGATAAATGATTAAACGGGGACGTGATAGGGTCTTGATTTGACATGGAGCATTGTAACTTTACTATTGCGCCAATTCCTTATCTAAATGACGTGTTTTAGACTAAAAATATTTTTTGACGTATTGTCAAAAAACATCAAAAAACCTATAGTAGCATCATGAACGAGAAGCTCAGCCCTAAACAGCTAGAAATACAACAGCGCAAGCCGCTGATACTTGAAGCTGCCTGTACGATTATTCGCAGTCAGGGCTATAGTGGTTTAAATATGAATAAAATTGCCCAGGCTCTAGGCTGTGCCAGAGGCACAATTTATTCGGATTACCAAAATAAGGAAGCAATTCTGGCTGAGCTGGCCATTCGCAATTTACAACGCATGGTCGACTTATTTGATCGCGCCTTGCAGTATCCTGGTCGCAGTCGTGAGAAAATGCTTGCCGTCATGGTAGCCTATGAGCTATTTGTTAAACTCTATCCCGAAGATTTTAAAGACTTTCAAATTCTAAAAAACGTCTCGATTCGTGAAAAGCTTTGCAACGAGCAATTAAGTAAAATTTCACGCTTAGAAAATCACGGTATTGCCTGCTCTGCTTCAGTGGTTGTTGAAGCATTGGCACTTGGTGAATTAACGCTACGTGAAGTCAGCCCAGAACAACTCGTCTTTGGTTGCTGGTCAATGGCTTTTGGTACGGCCTCACTACAGTTCTCCGACATTCCCTTAGACGAACTGGGCATTCACAACCCCTTACAGACCGCACACATTCACGCCCGTCATATGTTTGACGGTTACAACTGGCAACCGCTCAGCAGTGAGTGGGATTACGAAAGCAGCCGACAAGATATTCTCAACAGCATTTTTGCCGCTGAGCTGACACAGTTAACATCAACAGGAATAAATATATGAAAAGCAGCATCATTACATTAGGCCTACTTAGCGCAGGCGCACTTATTAGCAGCATCAGTATGGCCTCTGTAAATGTAGATGGACTTAGCCCACAGGAAGCGGGACTAGCTATTATCACAGAATCCGATAAGCGCGACACAGGTTTTGTCAGCAACTCCGCTGGAATGAAGATGACCTTGATCAATCGAAAAGGCAAAAAAAGCGTACGTAACCTACGCAGTAAAACCCTTGAGCAATTAGATCAAGGTGATAAAAGCCTATCTATCTTTGATGAGCCTGCGGATGTAAAAGGTACTGCCATGCTAACCCATAGCCACGGCCTAGACCCAGATGATCAATGGCTATACCTACCCGCACTAAAGCGTGTAAAGCGCATTTCTTCAAAAAACAAATCGGGGCCATTCATGGGCTCAGAGTTTGCCTTTGAAGACCTAGGCTCACAAGAGATCGAAAAATATAGCTATACATTATTAGGTGAAGAACAACTTAATGGTGTAGACGTTTATAAAATTGAACGCATTCCACAATACAAGCATTCGGGTTATACCAAGCAAATTGCATGGCTAGATAAAGAGCATCTGCGCAGCATGAAGGTAGAGTACTATGACCGTAAAAAGTCATTGCTAAAAACATTAGAGTCATCAGACTTCAAACAGTTTAAAGGCCAGTACTGGCGCCCTCACCGCATGTTTATGCAGAACCACCAAACCAAAAAGGCCACAGAGCTTTTGTTTGTTGACTATGTATTTGAAGACCCTTCGGTCAAAGCCAACGATTTTATTAGCAATGCCCTAAAACGCATACG
>CAZBWS010000004.1:0-13202 GCA_964495705.1 uncultured Gammaproteobacteria bacterium | reverse complement strand
AAGACCCTTCGGTCAAAGCCAACGATTTTATTAGCAATGCCCTAAAACGCATACGCTAACCTACAATTAAGGGGCTTGGGTAAGCCATACTCGAGCACCTTTAGTGTAAAGTAATCACTGAGAACACCATGTTTAAAAACCTACCTATCATCTGTTTTGGCATTTTGCTAGCGAACCTTAGTTATGCAGATAACAATAACCGCTATTTATCTAGTTATGAAGACACCGTTTTTAACGATGCTTTACCGCATATTCGCTTCAATGAGCCAGACAAAGTTAGCCCAAGCTTTCCAATTGGGTATTTTGAAAAGCTTGAAAGTAAGCTAGATTCACTAGCCGAAACTTACCAGCTCAGTATCGAAATTATCGCTCACTCAGACAACGTTCAGCTGGGCAAAGCTTCGCAAGACAAGTGGGGGTCAAACTTTGCTCTATCTAAACTACGTGCAGAAAATACAATTAAAGCTATACAAGACCGCCTTAAACGCTCCGACATCCAATACATCGCTCGCAGCCTGGGTGCTACTAAGCCGCTATTCCCAAACAACAGCCCTGCGAATAAAAACAAAAATCGCCGCGCTGAAACTAATATACGTTACCAAAAACCCAGCTATAAATTCATTGAGCCACCAAAAGCTCAAACTGTTATTTCAAGCAATTCAAACAATGTTGAAATGCGCGGCAGTGCGGGCATAGAAGCACGCCTCTTTTTTGAAGATGCAGCCTTCCCACAGCAAGATCGCGACAGTGCCTCGGTGGTCATTGCACCTGAATTTTACTACGCCATCCCCGACAGTTCAGACTCCATCAGCTTCAACTTACATGCGCGTATCGACAGTGCAGACACCGAGCGCAGCAATGCTGATGTACGTGAACTGAGCTACCTTAAGGTGGGCGATGGCTGGGAAATAAAAGCAGGCATCAGCAAAGTTTTTTGGGGAGTGACTGAAGGCCAGCATTTGGTTGACATCATCAACCAAACTGACAGCGTGGAAAACATCGACGGTGAGGACAAGCTAGGGCAACCCCTGATCAATTTAACCTTACTACAATGGCAAGACTATGGAGTATTTGATGTCTTTGTATTGCCAGGCTTTCGCGAACGAACCTTTGCTGGTGCGGGTGGGCGCTTA
The DNA here is from genome assembly GCA_964495705.1 of uncultured Gammaproteobacteria bacterium. GTDB lineage: Bacteria > Pseudomonadota > Gammaproteobacteria > HTCC5015 > HTCC5015 > CAZBWS01. The sequence continues at coordinate 12,069 of CAZBWS010000004.1, read as the reverse complement.
CGCCCCGAGCTCATCGTTGATACCGACAATGTAAGCTATGAAGCTAGGAATAATGAACAACATATTGATGGTGCGGTGCGTTGGACGCATAGCATTGATGTATTTGATATAGGCCTATCGCATTTTTGGGGAACCAGTCGAGATCCCGTACTGCAGGTATTAGGCAGTCCCATAGTCACAAACACACCTGTCGGACCACAAGTTACCGGCTTTAATCCAACAGGGCTAGCGCCACACTACGCCATCATCAATCAAACCGGCCTAGATCTACAGGCCAGCATTGATGGCTGGTTGCTCAAGACTGAAATCATTAGCCGTGAAGGTAAAATCAAATACAATGGCAACCCTCTTGCACCTAGTTTTAGTCGTCAACGCTACACAGCTCTTGCCACTGGCTTTGAAGTCACCCTCGTCGACTTTATGGAAAAAGGCATAGACCTCGGCTTAATTACCGAGTGGAACTTTGACGATCGAAAAGACCCCACCCTCACGACCTTCCAAAATGATATTCTGTTGGGTACGCGCTGGGCCATGAACGATGCAGCCTCCACCGAAGTACTTATCGGCTTATCTCAAGACCTAGATTACAACACCACCAGTCTTAGCCTAGAAGGCAGTACGCGCCTTAGCGATCACCTGAAGTTGACTGTAGAAAGCCGCATCTTTACGGCGGTCGACAGCCGTGACACCGTGGTCTTACAGCTAGAGAAGGACAGCTATATTCAGGCACAGCTGGATTACTTTTTTTAAATTCTATGCGGATAGGCTGCTGAAGCCTATCCGCATCAACAATCCATATGCCTAAACCTACACTCCACTTCGCCCACGCCAATGGCTTTCCTGCGGGTAGCTATAAACAGCTTTTCGCACAGCTAGAAAGCGACTTCAACATCATTGCCTTAGAAAAAATGGGCCACAACCCCATCTACCCGATCAATGACAACTGGAGTAATTTGGCGCAAGAGTTGGTTGCCTACTTGAAACAACATGCAACTGAGCCCGTGATTGGTGTGGGTCATAGCATGGGCGGCATTGCGACATTTTTAGCCGCCTACCAACGCCCAGAGCTATTCTCCCAGATCATTATGCTCGACCCTCCTCTGGCCATGAGCTATGGCAGCCTGGCGTTTTATCTGGCCAAGAAAACCGGCTATATGGACAAAATGACTCCTGCAGGAAAAACCCAGTACCGTAAAACCCAGTGGGACAACAGACAAGCCTGCTATGACAACCTCGCCCCCAAGGGCTTGTTTAAGGGCTTTAATGAAGAGGCGATTTGGGACTATATCAATGCAGCAACCAAAACCAGAGAAGATGGAAAGCTACACCTACACTATTCCGTAGATGCTGAATGCGCCGCCTTTCGTACCGTGCCGGATAATATGGAATTTAAGCGCAAGCCACTGGTAGTACCAGGGACATTGATACGTTTTGAGGATGGGGTGATACGGCCTTATTTTGCTCAACGCCTGGCTAAGCTGCATAAGATGGATTGTAGGACTGTGACTGGGGGGCATATGCTTCCGTTACAGGAGCCGGAGTTTGTGGCAGGGCTTATAAAAGAGATGGTTTTGGGGGTATCCACATAGGTGAAAATATTTCATATAAACTGGGTTAGGAGTCATCCCTAACCCAAACTACGGCACTATTTCTTTTAATTACTCATCTGAATTTTATCATCGGATAATATTTGCAACATAGCGCTATTAACCATCTGTTGTTGCTTTACCCTATTCCATAACGGAGTAATACTAACTTTCCATTTCTCCCCATTCACACCTTCGCAAGCAAAGACCCCAAAGGCCTGCTCTTGTATTGCCATATCAAATGCCCGCTCTCCAGCGACTCCCATATCATTAGACAATGCTACTTGTATATTTGATGATTTCCTTAGTTCATTAAACTGCTGAAGCTTACCCATTTCACTCAAAATCGTACTTCTAATTTCATCAGTAGTCGTAAATACAGGAATAGACAAACCATCTGTAACATGAATTCTATTACCTTGCTTATTAAATTTCTGAGCTGACTCTTCAGCTCCTTTATACTCGGCAGCCAAACTCTTGAATCGACTTCCAAACCGTTCATTTAAACCTATGCTAGGAATATTAATATTGAAAGAACTTCTTACTTTCAACTCGCCACCCTTAACAGTACACAAGTTACTTAACTCCCTCTTTGGCTGAGTCAACAACGAGTAATTTGAAAGATTATAGTTTGCTTCAAAAATACTAAATTTCTTAAAAAAATTCGCTTCATCTATCTCGTTATTTTTTGGCTTAATTTTTTGAACTTTATCCCCAACAAAATCTAGCCCTTTAAAAAGCGAACCTACTAAAAAAGTATCATGCTTAGTGATATACCTATTATGTATAAATTCGCTAACAGGCTTGTCCTTATATTTTTTCAAACTTGAGACAGACTTAGTAGTAAGTGATGCACACCCACTAACAGCAACTAACAAAAAAACTAAAAGAAAATACTTTTTCATCTTACCTACCAAATATAAAAGCGCGATTAGATCACTCTCCCCCCAAAACATTCAATCAGAAAAATCTGATTTTCCAATGCTAACAAGCAAGATACCCTACTCCCCCTCAAACATCCGCACAAAAAACCCTTCCTTAACCGCCACCTGCACATCCTTTTCCTTAAACTTCAGTTTTTCCACCGTCGCCGCTTGAATATACTTACGCTTTTCCAACTCAATATTGGTAAAGCCTTCACGCATTAAATACATCTGGCACAGCTGTTCTGCACCAAATAGGTCTGCATAATTGATGTAGACCATAAAAGGAGCGCGCTCGCCCTGCTTTATATCTTCACGGTCAACTTTAGTTTCGGCACTACAAGAAAATACAAACATACGTCACCTATAAGACAGCTGAGGCCAGCCAGTAAAGAACCAAACCAACAACCAATAATTTACTCGCTGTATATAAGGGCTTGTTCCAGTGTTTAAAACGTTTAAGCAGTGCTTTGTAGCTGTTTAAACCCTTACCTAGCTTATTACCCACTCCTGACTTACTGGGATCTAAATTATCCATATAGAATAAGCCGTTAAAGAAGCGCCCAAAGGCATAGTAAAATTTTTGTACCCAAGCCCATTCTAGGGGACGATCAATATCTGTCATAAGAATTATGCGCGGAGTATCGGTGTTGTTATAGGCGTTGTGTAAATAGGTTTCATCAAAAATGATACTATCGCCATCCTTCCATTTGTAATCATCGCCATTGACTATCAAGCCGCACTCGTCCGAATTAGGCGTGCTTAAACCGAGGGAGTAGCGCAGCGTATAAGAGAAAGGGTCATGGTGGTTGTTGATTTTTTTACCCGGATTTAAGCAGGCAAATAAGGCGATATGCATACCTGGCACTTGCTCGATTAACTCCATGGTTTTGGGTGCCAGCTGCTTGGCCGAAGGTATATCGTGATCATAGAGCTTTAAATAAAAACTCGTCCAGCGACCATCTTTGTAAAAACTACTGGCGGGCAAGTCATCCTTAACAGCAATATGACCATTTTCATAAAGTGCCAAAGCTTCTTCGCGAATCACTTCCCAGTTATCTTCTAAAATATCTATGCCTGCAAAGTGCTGCTTATCAATGCGATGTGTCAAAGGCACTTTTGACAGCATATAGGCAGGGATATTAAAACTCACCATAAAAGTAGAAAAATCACTCAGCTGGCGCTTTAGGTCAAAACGTACACTGTTGCGCAAACGCACAATCACGATACTAAAAAAATAAATTAACAATAATGCAACGATAATAGTCATAGGGAATAACCTAATTAAAATGGGGTTGAAGAGACAGTGACACACCGGGCCAAGGCATCTTTTTCTTTTGTAGGTGTAATTGAATACGGATGCTTTTATTCAAAACAATTTCTAAACTATTGTGAGACAGTACTTGTTGGCCAGTGACCATAAAAGCACTGGTAAACCATCCAGTGTATTTTCGATAAGCCTTTTTTTTAAATGCCTTATCAAACACATAGCATTCCAATTTTTCCTGCTTAGGGACTTCTAACACTGTGGCAATCAAAAAATAATCACCCACTTGGTATTGCGCCACTACATCACTAGCTGATGTAAAAAAACCCGTACTGCCACCTTTATACAAGAGTTCATGGCGCGGCTCTTCTAACAGACTTTGATGTTGAGCAATTAACTCAAAGTCATTTAAGTAACGCATTAACGGCTGCGGTTTCTGTTTGATGTTTGGCGACGACGACGCTGCTGGTCTTGCTCGCGGCGCTGGCGAGACTGGGGGCGCGCAGACTCGGTTTTGGCATGGCGCGTGTGTTTCTCTTTGCGCTCAGACTTATCCTCTTGCTCGGTCTCAAGCACGGGCGCTTGCATTTCTACCAGTTCGTACAAGCCATCTAGCTCTTCTTGGTTCGCATAGCGCCATTGACCCAGGCGGAGATTTTTCTCTAAGAACACATTGGCATAACGTACACGCTTCAGGCGGCTGACCTTAATACCTTCTTGCGACTCCCATAGGCGGCGTACTTCACGGTTGCGCCCCTCTTGCAAACAAACGTAATACCAGCGGTTGGCACGCTCATCTTCCTCATCCGGCTTGGGGGCAACAATTTCTTCAAAACGCGCTGGACCATCTTCTAGCTCTACACCATTGGTTAAGCGTTTAAGCATAGGTTCATCCACATCGCCGAGCACACGCACCGCATATTCACGGTCAATCTGGCTACTGGGATGCATTAGCTTATTGGCCAGCTCGCCGTCGGTGGTAAAGATCAACAAACCCGAGGTGTTTACATCCAAGCGTCCTACTGAGATCCAGCGACCATTATGTACCGCAGGTAACTTATCAAATACCGTAACACGGCCTTGTGGGTCTTTGCGCGTACACACCTCACCCTCAGGCTTGTTGTATAACAACACGTGTTTGGAAGGTGTTTTTTCTTCGCTGAGGTCAATCGACTTACCATCAACCAAGATTTTGTCTTCGGCGCCGACACTTTGTCCTAAAATCGCTGTCTCACCATTGACGACAATACGACCTGCCGTGATCCAGCGCTCAATTTCACGACGTGAACCTAAACCGAGCTGGGCGAGGCGTTTTTGAATTCTTTCAGACATGCTGTTCTCCTAGTTGCTTCTCAGCAATTGTAATTAATGCGGATAGGCTATTTTAACCTATTGCAGGGGCTTCTGTAGTTTTATCCGCATCGGGCACTGATTCACTCAGCTCTTCCACCGGAATGGACTCAGCGTCATCAGCTGACTCTTCAACGGGTCCTAAGGCCACTGCAGGGATAAGCGAGTCGTCCTGCTCCGCAATATCTGCAGGGGCATCGTTATCTGCACCTAATTCTAATTGTGGGTGGAAACTCTCTAGGTCACGCAGTTCCGCTAAGCTGGGTAAGTCGTTCAAAGTCTTCAGGTTAAAGTAGTCCAAGAACTCACGAGTCGTGCCAAACATAGCCGGCTTACCGGGGACATCCTTATGTCCGAGCACACGAATCCACTCGCGCTCCTGTAAAGTTTTGGTAATGTGACTGCTCACTGCCACACCACGAATCTCTTCAATCTCACCGCGAGTTACTGGCTGGCGGTAGGCAATAATCGACAGCGTTTCTAACAGCGCGCGGGAATAACGTGGCGGGCGCTCGTTGTACAGGCGTGCAATCCACGGCTCAAACCCTTGTGGTACTTGGAAGCGAAAGCCAGAGGCCACTTGGCGCAGCTCTACGCCCTTGCCATCGTACTCTTCTTGTAATTCCTTTAAGGCTTGGCGAATATCATCGCGACTAGGGCGATCTTCACCCTCCCCTTGGTCGAAAATATCGTCCAGCTGTAGCACCGAAATGGGCTTGCCTGCGGCTAAAAGCACGGCTTCAATAATGCGCTTGGTTTTATCTATTTGCATGGTGAACTAGTCTAATCAAATTCTGATGAAGTACTAACGGGCATCTCTAAGTCTGACCCCGCAGGTTTTAAGTAAATGGGCGCGAAGGGCTCGGACTGCACAAAGTCGATCATCGACTCCTTCACCAACTCAAGTACAGCTAAAAAGGTCACAACCACTCCCATGCGCCCCTCTTCCGCGGTAAACAACGACGCAAACTCTGTAAAGCCCTCACTATTGTCACTGACACTAGACAGCAACATACTCATGCGTTCACGCACAGAGAGTGGCTCGCGGCGAATATGGTGGGTGGTAAACATGTCAGCACGCTGCAACACCTCTTGGAAGGCAATCATTAGCTCTTTCATATCCACATCGGGTTCAGGGGCGCGGCGCTCTATTTCAGGCGGCTCGGCACTCGCTTCAAAGATATCGCGCTCCATACGCGGTAGGGTCTCTACATCTTGGGCTGCTTTCTTATAGCGCTCGTATTCTTGCAGGCGACGTACCAATTCAGCACGGGGGTCATTCTCTTCATCCTCTTCCTCGGGACGCGGCAGCAACATGCGTGACTTAATCTCCGCCAGCATGGCCGCCATCAGCAAATATTCTGCAGCCACTTCCAGATCCAAATCATCCATCAAGCCAATGTAGCTCATGTACTGTTTGGTAATATCGGCAATAGGAATATCCAGCACGTCCAAATTCTGGCGACGGATAAGATAAAGCAATAAGTCCAGGGGCCCTTCAAAGGCCTCCAGAATCACCATCAAGGCCTCAGGGGGTATGTACAAATCCTTGGGCAGCACCGACATAGGCTCATCTTGTACCAAGGCGATGGGCATCTCTTCCTGAGCCTGTGGCTGATACTGGGCTAACTTAGATAAGGGTTGACCGTTGTCGTCCAGTTCAACACTTTCCTGCAGCCTGTCTTGCTCGCTTATGTTCTGTTCAGCTTCTTGCTGCATAGGGCTTTCTTTAACTTGTGGTTCTAATTCTGTTGTGGAAATAGCTTCGCTCAGTACAACAGGTTTTAACTGTGTCTTTTCAGCGGCAATAGTGACAGACTTCAATGGCCGCCCTTTAGATAACAATTTACTTTCAATTTGTTTTTTATCTAATTGATTTTTATAGTTATTTGCAACTATATATTTCATTTTATAATATCGTTTATACAACCTATCCGCATTGCCAGCTTCACCCTTAAAGTGAAAATAAGCAAGGCTAACAACAACTATAATCAAGAGGCAAAAAAGCCAAAACATAGGTCAAGCTCCCTTTCGGCCGAGCATTTTAACACTGTGTGAGTACATTACTATAGGGGGGATTTTAGGATGGGCGTCAGAGTCACCCAAAACAAAAGTGACAGATAAAATTGAATTATTGCCAATCCACTACACCACCACCTGCACGGATCACTTCTGGCTGCCCCTCGGTCAAATCTACCACCGTGGTCGGCAATAGCGGCGTTGCCCCACCATCGATAATCAGGTCGACCTCCTTTTCCAGCCTGTCGCGGATAAGCTCAATATCCGCTAAATCCAACTCATCCATATCCGGCAACATCAAAGTACAACTCATCATAGGTTCGCCTAACGCTTCCAGCAAAGCCAAGGTAATCGGGTGACCTGGCACGCGTAGGCCTATTGTTTTGCGCTTGGGGTGGGCAAGGCGCTTAGGCACTTGAGAAGTGGCTTTGAGAATAAAGGTATAAGGCCCCGGTGTGTGGGATTTCACTAGACGAAAGGCTTGGTTATCCACCTTGGCGTACAGCGCCAGCTGAGACAGGTCGCTGCATACTAGGGTGAAGTTATGATGCTTATCCAGCTCGCGGATACGCTGAATGCGTTGCATGGCCGCTTTATCCTCTAAATGACAGCCAATGGCGTAACTAGAGTCTGTGGGATAGACAATTACCCCGCCCTGGCGCACAATCTCTGCCGCCTGTGAGATCAGGCGAGCCTGTGGGTTCTGGGGGTGTATTTCGAAGAATTGGCTCATGGCCACACTTTACCCTAGCCACTCATTACTGCAAACCCAACTATAGACATACCCTATCGTGACTAACAATACCCCTAACCCCAAAAAGAAGACCAGCTTTAATCAATTAATGATAGAACTAGCTGTCAGTATGATCATACCGACATTAATATTAAAGAAGCTGAGTGGAGAAGAACAACTGGGTAGTACAAACAGCTTAATTTTAGCCTTAGCATTTCCATTGGTATATGCAATATACCAATTCGCACAAGAGCGTAAAGTTGGCTTTATCCCCGTACTAGGGTTTATCAGTATACTGCTGACAGGTAGCGTAGGCTTATTGCAGCTAGACGTAAAATATATTGCAATTAAAGAAGCCCTAATACCTTCTGTAATAGGAGTTGCAACACTAATATCTTTAAAAACTCGCTACCCCATTGTGAAAACAATGGTTTACAACGAAATGATTATGAAAGTAGACCTTATTGACTCAATATTGGAGGACAAAGGCAATACTCAAAAATTCGAAAGCGCCCTAACAAAAGCTACATATATTTTAGCGCTATCATTTTTGCTTTCAGCAATTTTAAACTACATAGTTGCCAAATTAGTCGTCACAAGCCCTGCTGGTACTGCTGAGTTCAATGATCAATTAGGCACTCTAACCTTAATCAGTTACCCAGCTATTGCCCTACCCTCGTCTATAGTCTTATTCATAGCTATCTATTACCTTTTCAAACAAGCAACACTACTAACAGGTTTAAAGTTTGAGGAATTAATGAACGTAGATATAGACGAGGAAAAGCCAGAAACTCCCGAGGAAAAATAACATGCTATACGCCATCATCTCCCAAGACATACCCAACAGCCTGCCCCTGCGCAAAGAGGCACGCCCTGCTCACCTAAAACGCTTACAACAGTTGCGTGACGAGGGGCGTTTGACCCTAGCAGGCCCGCACCCGGGTATAGACGCGGATGACCCTGGCCCTGCTGGTTTTACCGGTAGCTTAGTCGTCGCTCAGTTCAACAGCCTTGAAGAAGCACAGGCCTGGGCAGACGCCGACCCTTATAGTCATGCCGGCGTGTATGCGGATGTCGTCGTAAAACCCTTTAAGCAAGTATTTTAGGAATATAGACATGAGCCGTGTAGAACATATCCGCATTGCCCTTGAGCAGGCTTTTAGCCCTGAGCATATCGATATTGAAGATGACTCTGCTGCCCATGCAGGCCATGCGGGGGCCCGCGATGGCAAGGGACATTTTAACGTTGTGATCGTCAGCCTTGAATTTAGCGGAAAAAGCCTTATCCAACGCCATAGAATGGTGTATAAAGCCTTATCCGATTTATTAGATACGGATATTCATGCACTGAGTATTCAAGCATTTACGCCGGATCAATTTTCGGCTGTTTAACGAGTTACTGCCAACAGGGCAATAATTCATAATTATTAAAGTAGTAGGAAAAATCACATGTTGATGAAAAAATCATTTTTGGCCGTAACTATTGCCAGCACATTACTATTGGGCGCCTGTAAGCAAGAAGCTTCCGCTCCCGGCCTTTACGAAGTCACAGGCGACGTTGTTGCTACTGTAAATGGCGTATCTATCCGCCAACCACAGGTTGACGAGTACATAGCCTATCGTACACAACTACGCCAACCTTCTGCCAATCCCGTTGAAGAGCTAGTAAACCTTGAAATTCTACGTCAAGCGGCTGTTAAAGCAGGCAAGCATATGGACGAAGCGACTCGCGCAGCGATGACCCGTGCTGCAACCGATGCCCTCGCTAATGCCTTGGTACAAGAGCAAATCACAGCTGAGATAAGCGATGAAGATCTAAAAGCAGAATACGATGCACAGATTGCACAAATGCAGGCAGCGTCTGCAGGTGGGTCAGAGTTTAACTCTAGCCATATCTTGGTAGAAACAGAGGAAGAAGCAAAAGCCATTATCGCTAGCATAACTGAAGGCGCTGACTTTGCTGAAACGGCTAAGGAAAAGTCTACAGGCCCTTCAGGCCCTAACGGCGGTGAGTTAGGCTGGGCGAGTCCAGCAACATTTGTTCCTGAGTTCAGCGCGGCCATGGCAGAGCTAGAAGTGGGCGCTGTAACGGCTATGCCCGTGAAGACCCAGTTCGGATATCATGTCATCAAACTTAACGACAAGCGCGAAGCACAAGCACCTGAAGCACCCGCCTTTGAACAGGTGAAGCCCCAGGTACGTAACGCAATGCTGCAAAAGCGTATGAAAGAGTATATGGACGGCCTACGCGACTCTGCCACTGTAGTTGTCACTGAAGTAGAAGCCCCTGCCGCTGAAGAAGTAGCGACTGAAGAAGCCTCTTAAGCCCCGTCTACTTGAGAGAACAAAAAAGCCCCGCATCCAGCGGGGCTTTTTTTATCCCTCTTGTATCGCACCCACCGCAGCATAGGTAGATACGATATAAGGCACACAATAGGTCAGTAGAATTTTCAGCAGCACGTCCAAGGAAAGCTGCCCCGCCAATAACACCGAACCTTGATTAATCAAGGTCAGTAACGTACCCACGACCAAGGCCACCTTCATGCTACGCTTTACAACCAAGGGCCTGCGCGCAATCGACAACCAAGCCAATAATTTACTCACCAAGTCTCACACCATGCTCACGAGTGGAGTGGAAAACGACTTCGGGGAAGCGCTCCTGGGTCATCTGTAAGTTCACCCGTGTTGGGGCAACATAAACCAGCTCGTCACCGTGGTCGAGGGCTAGGTTCGTCGCCGCCTTTTCCTTAAACTCTTTAAACACTTTCTCATCCGAGCAAGACACCCAGCGCGCTGTGTTTACATTTACCGCTTCAAATTGGCAGTCTACGTTGTATTCCGCCTTCAGACGATGGGCGACCACCTCAAACTGCAGTACACCTACTGCACCTAAGATCAGGTCATTATTGGTGAGCGGGCGATACAGCTGCGTTGCGCCCTCCTCACATAGCTGCATCAAGCCCTTTAATAGCTGCTTCATCTTCAAGGGGTCTTTTAAGCGTGCACGCCTAAACAGCTCAGGGGCAAAATTGGGTATGCCGCTGAACTGCATACTGTCACCCGAGGTAAAGGTATCGCCAATGCGAATAGTGCCGTGGTTGTGTATACCAATAATATCTCCAGCAAATGCCTCCTCTGCATGGCCACGATCCGAGGCCATAAAGGTCATTGCCTCACCCAGCTTCACATCTTTTCCCAAGCTCACATGGTGGGCCTTCATACCCTTTTCATACTTACCCGAGCATATCCGCATAAAGGCCATGCGGTCGCGGTGTTTGGGGTCCATATTGGCTTGAATCTTAAAGATAAAGCCGGTGAAGTCTTCATCTGTAGGCTGTACATCGCGCTCACCCGCCATACGACTTTGCGGTGCAGGAGCGTATTCAACGAAGTCGTCTAATAGCTCCGTCATACCAAAATTATTCACCGCTGAACCAAAAAACACCGGGCTTAACTCGCCGGCTAAATACAGTTCTTCATCAAATTCATTACTCGCACCCTTGACCAGCTCCAGCTCTTCGCGGAAGTCATCTGCCATTTCGCCCAATACTTCATCTAAACGTGGATTATCAATGCCTTGGATAATTTCACCCGTATTGATCTTACCGCCGTGATTCGGGTCAAACAGATGCACACAGTCCTTGTACAGGTGATACACGCCCTTAAAGCTTTTGCCCATGCCTATCGGCCAGGTCACAGGGGCGCAGCCGATTTTTAGTATGTCTTCAACCTCATCCAGCAATTCAATGGGGTCGCGCCCCTCTCGGTCTAGCTTGTTGATAAAGGTGAAGATCGGCGTATCGCGCAGGCGACACACTTCCATCAACTTAATCGTGCGTTCCTCTACACCCTTGGCGCAGTCAATTACCATCAATGCGGAGTCAACGGCGGTCAGTGTACGGTAGGTATCTTCCGAGAAATCCGCGTGTCCGGGGGTATCGAGCAGGTTTACGATGCTATCGCGATAGGGAAATTGCATCACCGAAGAGGTCACGGAAATGCCCCGCTCCTTCTCCATCTCCATCCAGTCAGAGGTCGCATGACGATCAGATTTTCGGCTCTTAACCGAACCCGCCATCTGAATAGCTCCGCCAAACAACAACATCTTCTCTGTTACCGTGGTTTTACCCGCATCGGGGTGAGAAATAATCGCAAAGGTTCTACGCTTGTTAACTTCTGGGGCTAAATAAC